>NZ_JBHXFA010000013.1:6439-39775 GCF_042724175.1 Streptomyces sp. NPDC127084 | reverse complement strand
GGGTGGTCGTGACGGGGGCGTGGGGGGGGGGGGGCGGGGGGGGTTGGTGATCAGGGGGGGCGGGGGGGGGGGGAGGCCCCCCCCGCCGCCGAGGACGGGGGCGGGGGGGGGGGGGGTGTCGGGGCCCCCGCCGCTCGGGCGTCTCACCGCCGCCCAGGCGCGGGCGCTGCTGCCCGCGCCCGCCGACGACATCCGGCTCACTCCATGGCGCGGCGTCGTCGTGGCCGGGTTCACGGACGCCGCCGCCGCGCGGGCGCGGCTGGACGCCCTCGGGCGGGCCGGGTTCGTCACCGGGACCGACTCACCCCGGTACGGGGTCGGCGCCTGCACCGGGCGGCCCGGCTGCGCCAAGTCCCTGGCCGACGTACGGGCCGACGCCGAGGCCACGCCGGTCGAGGGCCGGGGCCTGCCCGTTTACTGGTCCGGCTGCGAGCGGCGCTGCGGCCACCCGCAGGGGGCTTACGTGGACGTCGTGGCCACCCTGGACGGCACGTACCGGGTGAGCGTCCACGGCGACCCCACCCCGGCACCCGCACCCGCACTCGAATCCGAGTCCGGGTCCGGTGCCGCAGCCCGTACCGATTCCCTTACCTGTCCACCGAGATGAGCGAGAAGAAGACCGTGACCGTGTTCGACTACGAGAAGGACGGGGCGGAGATCTACCGCCAGTCCTTCGCCACCATCCGCGCCGAGGCCGACCTCGCCGCGCTCCCCGCCGACGTCAGCCAGGTCGCGGTGCGGATGATCCACGCCTGCGGCATGGTCGACCTCGTCCGTGATCTCGCGTACTCGCCCGGTGTGGTGGCCCGCGCCCGCGAGGCGCTGCGCGCCGGTGCGCCGATCCTGTGCGACGCGCAGATGGTCGCCAGCGGCGTCACCCGCAAGCGGCTGCCCGCCGGCAACGACGTGGTCTGCACGCTCTCCGACCCGAAGGTCCCGGCACTCGCCGCCGAGCTCGGCACCACCCGCAGCGCGGCGGCGCTCGAACTGTGGCGCGACCGGCTGGACGGCGCGGTCGTCGCCGTCGGCAACGCGCCCACCGCGCTGTTCCGGCTCCTGGAGATGATCGAGGAGGGGGCACCACGTCCGGCCGCCGTGATCGGAATCCCGGTGGGCTTCATAGGCGCGGCCGAGTCCAAGGACGCGCTGGCCGCGCACCCTTCGGGACTGGAACACCTGGTAGTACGCGGGCGGCGCGGCGGCAGTGCCATGGCCGCGGCGGCGATCAACGCGATGGCGAGTGAGGCGGAGTGAGCACGCAGACACAGGGCACCGGGCGGCTGTACGGGGTCGGGCTCGGCCCCGGCGACCCTTCGCTGATGACCCTCCGGGCCGTCGAGGTCATCGCGGAGGCGGATGTCGTGGCGTACCACTGCGCCCGGCACGGGCGTTCCATCGCCCGCTCGATCGTGGCGAAGCACCTGCGCTCCGACCATGTCGAGGAGCGCCTGATGTACCCGGTCACCACGGAGACCACCGACCACCCCGGCGGCTACCGGGGCGCGCTGGACGACTTCTACGAGGAGGCGGCGGCCCGGCTCGCGGCCCATCTCGACGCCGGCCGTACCGTCGCCGTGCTCGCCGAGGGCGACCCGCTGTTCTACGGCTCGTACCAGCACATGCACAAGCGGCTCGCGCACCGCTATCCGACCGAGGTCATCCCCGGCATCACCTCGGTGAGCGCGGCGGCGGCACGGCTCGGGGAGCCGCTGTGCGAAGCCGAGGAAGTCCTGACGATCATCCCGGGCACACTGCCCGAGGAGGAGCTGACGGCCCGGCTCGCCGCCACCGACTCGGCGGTGGTGATGAAGCTGGGGCGTACGTTCCCGGCGGTGCGGCGAGCGCTGCGGCGCGCAGGGCGGCTGGACGACGCGCGGTATGTCGAGCGGGCCACGATGGAGGGCGAGCGCACGGAGCGGCTGGCCGACGTGGACCCGGAGACGGTTCCGTACTTCTCGGTGGCGGTGCTGCCGAGCCGTATCGACCAGCGGCCTCCGGAGGACCGGCCGCGGGGCGAAGGCGAGGTCGTGGTGGTGGGCACGGGTCCCGCCGGACCGCTGTGGCTGACGCCGGAGAGCCGGGGAGCCCTGGCGTCGGCGGATGACCTGGTGGGCTACACGACCTATCTCGACCGGGTGCCGGTGCGCCCGGGCCAGCGGCGGCACGGCTCCGACAACAAGGTGGAGGCCGAACGCGCCGAGTTCGCCCTGGACCTCGCCCGGCGCGGGCGGCGGGTGGCGGTGGTCTCCGGCGGTGATCCGGGGGTGTTCGCGATGGCCACGGCGGTGCTGGAGGCGGCGTCCCAGGAGGCGTACGCGGACGTGCCGGTGCGGGTGCTGCCCGGGGTGACCGCGGCCAACGCGGCGGCGGCGCGGGCGGGTGCGCCGCTCGGCCATGACTACGCGACCATCTCGCTGTCCGACCGGCTCAAGCCCTGGGAGGTCATCGCGGGACGGCTGCGGGCCGCGGCGGACGCGGATCTCGTACTGGCCCTGTACAACCCGGGCTCGCGCAGCCGTACATGGCAGGTGGCGAAGGCCCGCGAGCTGCTGCTGGAGCACCGGGCGCCGGACACCCCGGTGGTCGTGGCGCGCGACGTGGGCGGTCCCGAGGAGAGCGTGACGATCGTACGGCTGGTGGACCTGGATCCGGCGGTGGTCGACATGCGGACGCTGCTGCTGGTGGGTTCGTCGCAGACGCGTACGGCCACCCGTGGGCCGGCGGGACCGGGAGCGCCGCGGATCGCCTGGACGCCGCGCACGTACCCCGGATAGCCGCCCCACCTGGGGCGCGGCGCGGGGTACGGAGCGTTGTCAGTGCCCGCGGCTAGTCTGCGGACATCGACTGGTGCTCCACTTCTGGAGGTTGGTTCCCATGGCCTCGCGCCTCAACCCGTATCTCAGCTTCAACGGCGACGCCCGGCAGGCAATGGAGTTCTACAAGGAGGTGCTCGGCGGCACGCTGGTGATGCACACCTACGGTGAGTCGGGCGGCGGCGAGCCCGGCACACCGCAGGGCGACAACATCATGCACGCCATGCTGGAGACCCCGAGCGGCTTCACGCTGATGGGCGCCGACGCCCCGCCCGGGATGCCGCACACGGCGGGCAACAACTTCTCGGTGAGCCTCAGCGGCGACGATGACGCCGAGCTGCGCGGCTACTGGGACAAGCTGTCCGGCGCGGGCTCGGTGGCGGTGCCGCTGGAGAAGCAGATGTGGGGCGATGTGTTCGGCATGTGCACGGACCGGTTCGGTATCCCGTGGATGGTCAACATCACCGAGGGACAGGGCTGACGCCTCGCTCAGCCATCCCGCGGGCCTCTCGGTGAGGACCGCCCCACCACCGTCCCGGCGCGGTCGATGCACACCACGTCGACCGTGACGGGGGCGCCCCGCAGTACCCCGAGGGCCTGGTCGCGGGCGGTCGCGGCCACCAGGTCGCCCAGCGGGACGCCCTGAGCCGCGCACAGTTGGAGGGCGGCGAGTCCGGTGTTGGCGGACGCCACCTGGGCCGTGAGGTCCTCGTCGGCGCCGGCGGCCCTGGCCAGGTCGGCCAGGAAGCCCTTGTCGACCTGGGAGCGGGCGGAGTGCAGGTCGAGATGGCCTGCCGCCAGCTTCGACAGCTTGGCGAAGCCCCCGCAGACGGTCAGCCGTTCGACCGGGTGCCGGCGTACGTACTTGAGCACAGCGCCCGCGAAGTCCCCCATGTCGAGCAGGGCGTCCTCGGGGAGGTCGTACAGCGAGACCACGGTCTTCTCGGATGTGGAGCCCGTGCAGCCCGCCAGGTGCGTGCGGCCCGCCGCTCGCGCCACGTCCACACCCCGGCGGATCGAGTCGATCCACGCCGAGCAGGAGTACGGCACGACGATCCCCGTCGTGCCCAGAATGGACAGCCCGCCCAGGATGCCCAGGCGCGGGTTCCAGGTGGAGCGGGCGATCTCCTCGCCGTGGTCGACGGAGACGGTGATCTCGACATCACCGGTGCCGCCGTGCCGTGCGGCGGTGAGCGCGATGTGGTCGCGCATCATCTGGCGCGGTACGGGGTTGATCGCGGGCTCCCCGACATCGAGGGGCAGCCCGGGGCGGGTGACGGTGCCCACGCCGGTTCCGGCGCGGAAGACCACACCCGAGCCGGGCGGCAGGATGCGCGCGGTCGCGCGGACCAGGGCGCCGTGGGTGACGTCGGGGTCGTCCCCCGCGTCCTTCACCACCCCCGCCATGGCGCGCCCATCCGCGAGCTCCTCCACCGCGAGGGCGAACGCGGGGGTCTGCCCCTTCGGCAGCGTGATCGTCACCGGGTCGGGGAAGTCACCGGTCAGCAGCGCGGTGTACGCGGCGGTCGTGGCCGCGGTCGCACAGGCACCGGTGGTCCAGCCGGGCCGCAGACCGGTGTGCTTGAGTTGGGCGCCGCGCCCTCCCACGGGTGCGGGTTCACTCATGGAGGTCCCCCGTGCACGTCCTGATCCTCGGCGGTACGACGGAGGCGCGCGCCCTCGCCGAGTCGCTGCACGCTCGCGGGGAGCGGGTGACGACCTCGCTCGCGGGCCGGGTCGCGGCACCGAGGCTGCCCAGCGGCGAGGTGCGGATCGGCGGTTTCGGCGGGACCGAGGGCCTCACCGTGTGGCTGCGGGAGCAGCGGGTGGAGGTGCTCATCGACGCCACCCATCCTTTCGCCGGGACCATCAGTTTCAACGCGGCGCGAGCCGCCGACCAGGCCCATGTTCCCCTGCTCGCGCTGCGCCGCCCCGGCTGGGTCCCCGGCGAGGGCGACGACTGGCACCTGGTGGACTCACTCCCGCAGGCCGCGGACGCCCTGTCCGGCCTGGGCGAGCGGGTCTTCCTCACCACGGGGCGCATGGGCCTGGCGTCCTTCGCCCACCTGGACACCCTGTGGTTCCTGGTCCGCTCGGTGGACGCCCCGGAGCCCCCGTTCCCGCCTCGTATGGAGGTACTGCTGGACCGGGGCCCGTTCACCCTGGAGTCCGAGCGGGAGCTGCTGCGCCGCCACGGAATCGAGGTCCTGGTCACCAAGGACAGCGGCGCGGCGGCGACGGCCCCCAAACTGACCGCCGCCCGCGAGGCGGGCATCCCGGTGGTGCTGGTCCGCCGCCCACCGGTCCCCGAAGGGGTGCCGGTGGCGGCGACGGTGGAGGAGGCGGTGAGCTGGGCGTACGCGGACCTGGAGCGCGGACGACGCTGACCGCACCCGCACGGCGACACTGACCGCACCCGCACCCGCACCGGCTCCCGGGAGGAACCTCAGCAGACGTGGCGCTCGCGGGCCGGGTCGTACAGGTGGCTGTCCCGGAACTGCGAAGCCCCCAGCGTGCGGCCGACGATGATCACCGCCGTCTTGGTGATGCCCGCCTCCTTCGTCTGCTCCGCGATGTCCTCCAGCGTGCCCCGCAGCACCACCTCGTCGGGGCGGCTCGCCATCGCGACGACCGCCGCGGGGCAGTCCGGGCCGTAGTGCGGCAGCAGCTCCGCCACGACGCGGTCGACGTAGCGGGCCGCGAGGTGCAGTACGAGGAGGGCGCCGCTGCGGCCGAGGGTGGCGAGGTCCTCGCCGGGGGGCATCGGAGTCGCCTGCTGGGCGATGCGGGTCAGGATGACGGTCTGGCCGACGGTGGGCACGGTCAGTTCGCGCTTCAGCGCGGCAGCCGCGGCGGCGAAGGCCGGGACGCCGGGGACGACCTCGTAGGGGATTCCCAGCGCGTCGAGCCTGCGCATCTGTTCGGCGACGGCGCTGAAGACCGAGGGGTCTCCGGAGTGCAGCCGGGCCACGTCGTGGCCCTGCTCGTGGGCACGGACGATCTCGGCGATGATCTGGTCCAGGTCGAGCTGCGCGGTGTCGACCAGGCGGGCGTCCGGCGGGCACTCGGCCAGCAGTTCGCGGGGGACGAGGGAGCCGGCGTACAGGCAGACCTGGCACGCGGCGAGCGTCCGTGCCCCGCGGACCGTGATCAGGTCGGCGGCACCGGGGCCTGCGCCGATGAAGTGGACGGTCATGAGGGTTCAGCTCCTGGCTTGGTGACGGTGACGGACCACTGGGTGACGGGCATCGCCTGGCGCCAGCCGGTGAACGTGCCGACGGGCACGGCGTGCGCCACGGCGAGCCGCACCAACTCGCCCCCATGGCGCCGGTACCAGTCCGCGAGTAGCGCCTCGGACTCCAGCGTCACGGTGTTGGCGACGAGCCTGCCGCCCACCGGGAGCGCTTCCCAGCAGGCTTCCAGCAGCCCCGGCGCGGTGAGCCCGCCGCCGATGAACACCGCGTCGGGGGCGGGCAGCCCGGCCAGACCGGACGGCGCGGCGGCGGTGACGACCCGCAGTCCGGGCACGCCGAGCGCCTCGGCGTTGCGGCCGATACGGGCGGCCCGTACCGGGTCGCGCTCGACCGTGATCGCCCGGCAGGTGCGGTGTGTACGCATCCACTCGACGGCGATCGAACCGGAGCCGCCGCCGATGTCCCAGAGCAGTTCTCCGGGCGCGGGCGCGAGCGCCGCCAGGGTCGCGGCGCGGACATGGCGCTTGGTGAGCTGGCCGTCGTTCTCGTACGCCTCGTCCGGCAGTCCGGGCGCGGCGGACAGCCGCAGCGCGCCGGGCGCGCGTACGCATTCGACGGCGACGATGTTGAGCGGGTCGCCCGGGGGGTGCTCCCAGTCGTCGGCGGTGCCGCTGACCTGGGCCTCGCGCGGGGATCCGAGCTGTTCGATCACCCGTATCCGGCTGGGCCCGTAGCCGCGTTCGCAGAGCAGCCCGGCGACTTCGGCTGGTGTCGCGGCCCCCGCGCTGAGCACCAGCAGCCGGCGCCCGTGGTGCAGTGCGGCGGTGAGCGAGGCCAGGGGGCGGCCGACCAGGGTCACGGTCTCGGTGTCCTCCAGCGGCCAGCCGAGCCGGGCGCAGGCATACGACACGGACGACGGGTGCGGCAGCACGCGCAGGGCGTCCGCGCCGAGTTCTTCGGCGAGCGCCCGGCCGATCCCGTAGAACATCGGGTCACCGCTGGCCAGCACCGCGATCCGGCGCCCGGCATACGCGGTGAGCAGTCCGGGCACGGCGGGGCGCAACGGCGAGGGCCACGACACGCGTTTCCCACCGCACTCGGCGGGCAGCAGCGCGAGCTGGCGCTCACCGCCGATGAGGACCTCGGCTTCGCTCAGGGCCGCCCGGGTCACCTCGGGAAGCCCGCTCCAGCCGTCGGCGCCGATACCGGCGACCGTGACGGGTGCGGAGGTGCGGCGCTGGTGGAGGTGGGGGCCGGGGTCGGGGTCGGAGACGGGGTCGGAGCTCACGGACGGGACTCTACTGTTCCAGGCTCGGAGCTCCGTACGGGTGTTCCCACCTGCCCCCGGGCGGGGACCAATGCCGGCTGACGGTCCCGCGCCGCGACCGGCCGTGGGAATGCGGGAGTAATGGAGTCCCTGACCCGGAGGGAGCGAGGCGTATGGCCACCGCGCCTCCTGACTACGCCGACGCATCGATCCCGAGCGCGCCAGGCGGAATAGAACCCGGGTCTCCGCCGTTCCAGGTGACAGTTTAAGATTCAACCAAGCTGTCGACATTGGAGGCGAGCGCGATGCAGTTCGGGATCTTCACCGTCGGTGATGTCACCACCGATCCCACCAACGGCCGCACCCCGAGCGAGCACGAGCGGATCAAGGCGACGGTCGCCATCGCGCTCAAGGCCGAGGAGGTCGGGCTCGATGTCTTCGCGACCGGCGAGCACCACAACCCGCCGTTCGTGCCCTCATCGCCCACCACCCTGCTGGGGCATATCGCGGCGCGCACCGAGAACCTGATCCTGTCCACGTCCACGACGCTGATCACGACCAACGACCCGGTGAAGATCGCCGAGGACTACGCCTACCTCCAGCACCTGGCCGACGGCCGCGTCGACCTGATGATGGGGCGCGGCAACACCGGACCGGTGTACCCGTGGTTCGGGCAGGACATCCGGCAGGGCATCCCGCTCGCCATCGAGAACTACGCGCTTCTCCACAAGCTGTGGAGGGAGGACGTGGTGGACTGGGAAGGCCGGTTCCGCTCCCCGCTCCAGGGCTTCACCGCCACCCCGCGCCCACTGGACGGCGTCCCGCCTTTCGTGTGGCACGGGTCCATCCGCTCGCCCGAGATCGCCGAGCAGGCCGCGTACTACGGCGACGGCTTCTTCCACAACAACATCTTCTGGCCCATGGAGCACACCCAGCGCATGGTGGCGCTCTACCGGAAGCGGTTCGCGCACTACGGCCACGGAACAGCCGAGGAAGCCATCGTCGGGCTCGGCGGCCAGGTGTTCATGCGGAAGAACTCGCAGGACGCGGTACGGGAGTTCCGCCCGTACTTCGACAACGCGCCGGTCTACGGGCACGGGCCCTCGCTGGAGGAGTTCACCGAGCAGACCCCGCTGACCGTGGGCTCCCCGCAGCAGGTCATCGAACGGACCCTGGGCTTCCGGGCCGCCGTGGGCGACTACCAGCGCCAGCTCTTCCTGATGGACCACGCCGGGCTGCCGCTCAAGACCGTGCTGGAGCAGTTGGACATCCTCGGCGAGGAGGTCGTACCGGTGCTGCGCAAGGAGTTCGCGAACCTGCGGCCCGCCGGGGTGCCGGAGGCACCGCTGCACCCGGCCGTCGCCGCCCGGCGTGCCACTACTTCCAGCCTGGAGGCCTGACCATGGAACGGGAGCAGTTGAAGCTCGTCGCCGTATCGGCCGGACTGAGCAGCCCCTCGTCGACCCGGCTGCTCGCGGACCGGCTGGCCGAGGCCGCGCAGCGCGAGCTGGCGGAACGGGACCGCAAGGTCGAGGTCCAGGTCATCGAGCTGCGCGACCTGGCCGTCGCCATCGCCAACCATCTCGTCACCGGGTTTCCGCCGCCCCCGCTGGCGTCAGCGATCGACGCGGTGACGGGGGCGGACGGGCTGATCGCGGTCACCCCGGTGTTCACGGCCTCGTACAGCGGGCTGTTCAAGTCCTTCTTCGATCTGGTGGAGCCGACCGCCCTGACCGGGAAGCCCGTGCTGATCGGGGCGACCGGCGGCACGGCACGCCACTCGCTGGTGCTCGACCACGCCCTGCGCCCGCTGTTCGCCTATCTGCGGGCGCTGGTCGCGCCGACCGCCGTGTACGCGGCGTCGGAGGACTGGGGCTCGGGCGGGGACGAGTACACCGAGGGCCTGCCCGCCCGGATACGGCGGGCGGGCGAGGAGCTGGCCGGGCTGATGGCCGCCCGGCCGCCCCGGGACACGGAAGCGGAAGCGGACGCCGAGCTGACCGAGTTCGAGCGGCAGATCGCCGGACTGCGATTCGGCTGACCGGCGGCCTCGACCGACCAGCCGCCCGCCCCCGCCTACTTGCGGTTGTACAGACGCATCGTGACCGCGCCGAAGACGGTCACGAACAACGCAGACCAGCCCAGTGTCCAGCCGATCTCCACCGCCGGCCACTCACCCGCCATCAGCTCCCGTACGGCGGTGGCGAGGTGTGTGACCGGGCTGTTGTTGACGAACGCCTGCAACCAGCCGGGCATGGTCCGCGGGTCCACGAACACGTTGCTGAGGAAGGTCAGCGGGAAGATCACCATCATGCTGACGCCCATCACCGACTTCTCGGTGCGCAGCAGCAGCCCGAACATCGTCCAGATCCAGGAGAACGCGAACGAGAACAGCATCAGCAGCGCGACACCGAGCAGCACCCCCACCACGCCGCCGTCCGGCCGGTAGCCGATCAGCATGCCGACACCGATCATCACCACCGAAGCGATGAAGTAGCGCACGAGATCGCCCAGCAGATAGCCGACCATCGGGGCCGGGCGCCAGATCGGCAGGGTGCGGAAGCGGTCGAAGACGCCCTTCTCGATATCGGTGTTGACCGCGACGCCGGTGTACATGGTGATCATCACGACGCTCATCACCAGGATTCCCGGCAGCAGGAACTGGATGTACGCGTCCGCCGAACCGGCCAGCGCCCCTCCGAAGAGGTACGTGTACATCAGCACCATCATGATCGGGAACGCGGTGACGTCGAACAGCTGCTCAGGGACGTGCTTGATCTTGAGCATGGCCCGCCAGCCGAAGGTGAGCGAGGCCGAGAGCGCGCTCGGCCGCGGGGGCCGCTCCCTGCCCACGAGCAGGGCGGCCAGGTCCTCGGTCCTTGGCGCGGCGAAGGTGAGGTCGTCGGAGTCGTTGGGGACTTTGGCGGCGACGGTGCTCATGCGACGGCCTCCTTGCTGCCCGTGCTGTCCGTGTCGGTGAGGGCGAGGAAGACCTCGTCCAGACTGGGCTGGCCCAGCGCGAAGGTGTCCACGGTGATCCCCGCCCTGGCCAGCTCCGAAAGCGCCCGGGCCGCCTGCTCCGCCGCACCCTGCTCCGTACCGTGCCCGTCCACTCTTGCCGTGAGGGCGAGCGGGTCCGGATCGAGCTGTACGGGCGCGTCGAGCGCGAGAGCGAGGATGCGCTCGGCATCCTCGCGCTGGCCTGCGTCGCGCAGCCGCAGGTGCACGGCGCCGGAGCCGACGGAAGCCTTGAGCTCCCCCTTGGTGCCCTCGGCGATCACCCTGCCGTGGTCGATGACCGCGATCCTGGACGCGAGCTGGTCGGCCTCGTCCAGGTACTGCGTGGTCAGTAGCACCGTGGTGCCCTGCGACACGACAGCCCTGACGATGTCCCAGACCTGGTTGCGGCTGCGTGGGTCGAGGCCGGTGGTCGGCTCGTCGAGGAACAGCAGGTCCGGGGTGTTGAGGATGGACGCGGCGATGTCGATCCGGCGCCGCATACCGCCCGAGTACTGCTTCACCTGCCGTCCCGCCGCCTCGGCGAGCCCGAAGGCCTCCAGCAACTGCGCGGCCCGCTCACGGGCGGCGGCCTTGCCGTGCCCCAGCAGCCTGCCGAGCAGCAGCAGGTTCTCGGTGCCGGTGAGGTCCTCGTCCACGGATGCGTACTGCCCGGTGAGGCTGACCCGGCTGCGTACCGCGTCCGCTTCCGTCAGCACGTCCCTGCCGAACACCCGGGCCTGCCCCCCGTCCGGTCTGAGCAGGGTGGCCAGCACCTTCACGGTGGTGGTCTTGCCCGCGCCGTTCGGCCCGAGCAGTCCGTAGACGGTCCCGGCCGGCACCCGGAGGTCGACACCGTCGACGGCCCGGTTCTCCCCGAACGTCTTCACCAGGCCCGTCGTCTCGATGGCCAGATCTGCGGTCATGCGTCGTTCCTTTGTCACTGCCGCCCCTGCGGTGGCTCACACGCGTACGGATACAGACCGGCGCCGCCCCGAAAATCCCACCGCCGACTGGCAGGAGGAGTGACGGGGAGCGGACGAATGCCGACACTCCACCACAAGAAACACGCCAGGACCATGTCTCGCGCATAACAACAACGCGGCGGAATGCGTGCAGTGGACACGGAAGAGGCACCGCTCCCCGCCACCGGGGCAGCCCTGCGCCAGGCGACACGAATGCGCCCCGCCCGGAAGAGTCCCGGGCGGGGGCGCATCGGCGCGGTGTGGGCTCAGTCCTCGTGCGTGTAGAAGAAGTAGAACGTGACGATGAGCGTGCCGACCGCCAGGGCCAGGGCCAGGACCGTCACCGTGAGGACGCTGCGCCCGCTCAGGCTGTACAGATAGCCGACCGAGATCCCCACGAGTGCCGCGTACGCCGCCGCGCGGAGCTCGCGCGGCAGGGCGGACTGGTAGCGGCCCAGTACGAAGCAGAGTGCGGCGAACACCGCGCCGGAGACGAAGCCGATCACCAGCTGGCCGCCGACGGACTCGCCCGCCTCGCGTGCCATGAAGGACGTGTAGAAGCCGTAGGCGACGCCCAGGGTGAGCGGCAGCGCCCATCCGAGAGTGCCGTGGTGGTGCCGCGCCGGCACCACTGCGTGTGCGGCCATGGCTGAACTCCTTCCGCTCCCCGGGGCCACCCCCTCTTGTCCTCTTGTTCCCCCTACCGTCTGCCCGCAGGGCAGGAGCGGCAAGTGGAGCGGCGCGTCCCCCGAATGGCTCAACCGAAATGCGCCGCATGTCGCAGATGTAACCCATTCGCCGCATGCTGGCGCCATGAGCCAGAACACTGCACCCCAGAACGAGACCACCCCGCGGAACCCCGGGCCGGGCACCGGCAAGGACGCCTGGTCGGGCGGCGGCACACTGTTCGCCGGTGTGCTGCTCTCGGTGGTCGGCATCATCGACATCATCGAGGGCATCGCCGCGATAGCCGAGGACACGGTCTACGCCCGGGTCGGCGGCTACATCTACTCCTTCAACCTCACCGGCTGGGGCTGGATCCACCTCATCCTCGGCGTCGTCCTCGCCGTGACGGGCTGGGGAATCCTCAAGAACGCCGAGTGGGCCAAGATCGCCGGTATCGCGCTGGCGTCGCTGAACATCATCGCCCAGTTCCTGTTCCTGCCCTACCAGCCGGTCTGGGCGATCGTCATCATGGCCATCTCGGTCTTCGTGATCTGGGCGCTGGCACACGAGAGGTCGCGCACCTCGGCGACCACCTGACACCGCCGTCGGCGAACCCCGCTGCCGGTGGACCCCACCCCGCCCTGGCCGTACCCCTACCCGTACGGCCGGGGCGGGGGCGCGCCCGCCCTACGCGCGGTCCGACAGCAGGTCGAACTCCTGCGCGTCACGCGACGAGAAGACACGGATCAGCCGCGGATGCGCCCTGCGCAAGGCGACCAGCCGCTCCAACTGGTCGAGCCGCATCGGGTGGTCGTCCGCCATCATCCGCTGGTGCAGCGCCAACGGGCGCGGGCAGCGCCGGCGCCTGAGGTCGATCTCGCCGTGGAAGGCGTACGCGTCCCCCGCGTGCAGCAGCCAGCGGTTCTGCTGCTGGACCGCGACGGCGCAGTGACCGCGGGTATGGCCGGGCAGTGGCACCAGCAGGATGTCCGGGGCGCGCATGACCCTCGACGCGGGGAAGCCGAACCACATCGAGTCGGCGGTGTCATGGACGACCCAGTCGACACCGTGGGCCCACTGGGCGGGAAGGTACCGGGCGGCCTCCAGCCTGGTGTCGCGGCGCATCGCGGCGCGGTACTCGTCGGCCATGACATGGACCCTGGCGTGCGGGAAGTCGGCGAGCCCTCCGGCGTGGTCCGGATCAAGGTGGGTCAGCACGATGTCCTGGACGTCGTACGGGTCGTAGCCGAGCGCCCGCACCTGATGGGCTGCCGTGCGCGCCAGGTCGAGCTCGGGGCGCATCGTGTGGCGGAACAGTCCGCCGAGCCGCCGCGGGTCCGACACCTCGGCCGCGCCGAGGCCGGTGTCGACCAGTACGAGACCGCTGCCGGTGGCTATCAGCAGGCAGTGCGAGACAAGGGGGATACCGCCGATGGGGCGCATGGGCGCGCAGTCGAGATGGTGCACGGTCAGGGACGAGCGCCGCTGCCGAAGGGTGGTGGTGCTCACGGACATGTGGGTCTCCTGCGGCCAGGGGGAGACCCGGCGAGGGGCCGGGCTGGAAGAAACGGCGGGGAGGCGACGGCGGGAAGGGGAGGATGGTGGCCGTACGGAACGGGTGCGCCGCTGCGACGGCTTACACCGTAAGTACGAGACAGGAGCGAAGCACCTACGCTGTAAGCCGTCAAGCGTTACCGCGCGTAGCCACCCGAAAGAGAGTGACCGCCATGGCGCAGGAACCTCGACACGAACTCCCGCCCCATCGTGAACCGTTGACACGGGAGAGAATCGTCGCGGCCGCGCTGGTGATCATCGACGAGGAGGGCGTGGACGGTCTGTCCATGCGGCGCATCGCGGCCAGGCTCGGCGTACAGGCGATGTCGCTCTACAACCATGTGCGGAGCAAGGCCGACATCCTCGACGGCGTCACCGAATACATCACGGACCGGATGCGGATGCCGACCCGGATGAGCGGCGGCTGGGAGGAGGGCGTGCGCACCCTCTCGCACACGTTCCGCGAGGCGGCGCTTCGCCACCCGCGCGCCGGAGAGCTCGCCCTGACCCGCCAGCTCTCCACCCCCACCGCGCTGGCACCCGTCGACACCATGCTCGCGATGCTGCTCGACCACGGCTTCGACGAGGCCACCGCGGTACATGTGCTGCGGCTGTTCGTCTCGTTCCAGGTCGGCTCGCTGCTGCGGGAGATCCATACGGCACCACCGCCCCAGGACCACGGCCAGGAGCGCGACCGCGCCGAGGTGGAGCGGGCCAGGACCGCCTACTTCGCGGAGGCGGGGTTCCCCGCGGTGGCCAAGGTCGCGCCGATCCTCGCGGTCAACGACCACGACGCGGAGTTCGCGTTCGGTGTCGAGTTGCTGATCGGCGCCCTGCGGACGCTCGCACCCGCCCGGGGCACGACGAGCAAGGACGCCTCCTAGGCCCTCCTGGCTGGTCCCGCCCGGCGGTCCCTCCCGGACTGCGCCAAGTGGCCGAACGTGCCCGCCGGGCGCACTCTGGGCCGTATGAGATCGTCTCGTGGCACTCGTGACCCCCATGACACCCGTGGCCCCCGCAACGCACTCATCCGCAACGCACTCATCGCCGCCGCCCTGATCGCCGGTGTGCTCACCGGCTGCTCGTCCGACAACGGCGAGACCCCCGCGTCGGCGGCGTCCAAGGCAAGCGACCTCATCGCGTCCGCCACCGCCAAGCTGTCCGACATCCAGGGCGGCTTCGATGTCACGGGCGATGTGAAGGCCGGCAGCACCGCGAACGAGAACGGCCGGGCCGTCGCCGAGATCACGGCGACCAACAACTCCAGCAGTACGGCCGACTTCACGGTCCAGGTCAACTTCAAGGACTCCGACGGCAATCTGCTCGACGCCGTGGTCGTGAACATCGACGGCGTCCCGGCAGGCGGCACCAAGTCGGCCGACGCGCGCAGCAACCGCGACCTGTCGGGCACCCCGCCGGCCGAGATCGCCCGCGCCGTGCGGCACTGACGCCGGGCCCCGGCCCAGGCACAGGCCCACGACACCACGGCGGCTGACCGGTGGCGCCCCGCAAGCGACCGACCCCGCGACTGAGCACCCGTCTGAACACGTGTCTGGGCAAGAAGCGTCTGACCGCGCTTCCGTCCCCGCGGCGTCTGTCCCCGCCCCCCTGGCTGGTCCGCAGCCTGCGCCCGCGGCCCGCGCCGGTCCCGTGGGCCGCTGTCGCGCGCGCCTCCATCGGGATGTCCGCCCCGCTCGCGGCCGGCTTCGCCACCGGACAGGTGGCGTACGGGGCGCTGGTGGCGATGGGCGCGCTGTCCGGGGTGATCGGCGACACCGCCGACGCGTACCGGATGCGGGTGTTCAACATCGCCGTACCCCAGGCGTTCGGCGCGGTCGGTGTCACCGTCGGCACCCTGGTGTACGACCGGGGCTGGCTCGCGGTCGGCGTGCTCACCCTGGTCGCGCTGGTGTCCGGGATGATCTCCTCGATCGGCGCGGTCGCCTCCGTATCCGGGCTGCTGCTCCTGCTCGACGCCGTGATCGGCGCCGGTATCCCGCTGCCGAGCCCCTGGTGGACGGCACCGCTGCTGCTGAGCGTCGGCGGTCTGTTCGTACTCGCCCTCGCCCTGCTCGGCTGGCCGCTGCGCGGCGGGGTGCCGGAGCGTGCCGCGGTGGCCGCCGCCTATCGCGCCATCGCCGACCAGCTCGCCGCCTCGGGCGAGCCCGCCGACGACGACGCCTACGACACCCGGCGGCACGCGGTGACCGCCGCGCTCAACGCCTCGTACGACCTCGTGCTCGGCCGCCGTACCCGCGACCACGGCCACAACCCCTCACTGGTACGGCTGCTCGCCCAGCTCAACGCGCTGGTACCGGTGGTCGAAGCCGCCCCGGCGGCGCGTATGGCGGGGCATCCGCTGCCCGCCGCGGTACCCGACGCCGTACGCTCCCTCGCGGACGACGTCGAACAGGGCCGCCACACCGGCGCCGCCGCCCTGGAACTGCCGCCTCCGCGCACCCCGTCCGAACGGGCCGTGGACGACGCCGTACGGCACGCGGCCAAGGTCGTGCACGAGGCCGACATCGATCCCTACCGGGCCGAGGAGCAGCTCGGCGACCTCGACCGCCTGGGCCGTCCCGCCGCACTCGGCGTCCGGGCCAGACGCACCACACGCTATGTGCTGCTGTCGGGAGCCTCCTGGCGCTACGGTCTGCGGCTCGCGCTCTGCATCGGCCTGGCCCAGGCCCTGGTCTCGCTGGTGCCCCTGGACCGCTCGTACTGGGTGGCGCTCACCGTCACCTTCGTCCTGAAACCGGACTTCGGCTCGGTCTTCTCACGTGCGGTGCTGCGCGCGGTGGGCACCGCGGCAGGACTGGTGGTCGCGACCGTGGTCCTCGCCGAGGTGCCGCGCGGCTGGGCGTACGTGCCGGTGATGATGGTGCTGGCCGCGCTGATCCCGGCGTTCACCGTCAAGGGCTACGCCTTCCAGACCGCCGCGATCACCCCCGCCATCCTGCTGCTGTCCGACCTGCTCAACCACGAGGGCACCGGTCTGCTGCTGCCCCGCCTGGTGGACAGCCTGATCGGATGTGCGATCGCACTGCTCGCGGGGTATCTGCTGTGGCCGGAGAGCTGGCACACCCGCGTCGGCGACCGGCTGGCGGACGCGGTCGACCACGCGGCGCACTATGTGGAGCTGTCCTTCACCCCCGCCGCCGACCCCGTGGCCGACCCGGGCGCCCAGGAACGCTCACGGCGCAGGCTCTACCGGGATCTGTCGGGCGTCCGCTGCGAGTTCCAGCGCGCCCTCACCGAGCCCCCGCCGACCGGTACCCGCGCCGCCGCCTGGTGGCCGCTGGCCGTCGCCATGGAGCGGGTCGCCGACGCGACGACGGCCGCCAGGGTACGGGTGAACCAGGGCGCCGCCGCTCCGGCGCCCGGCGAGGTCACGGCCATCGTGCACGAGCTGCGGGAACTGGCGGCGGGGCTGCGGACCAGCGACGAGCTGTACGAGGTCAGGGTGAATCTGCGCGGCTCCGAAGAGAGCGTGCTGTCCCCGCTCCGGCACGAGGTGGCGGCGGCCCGCGCCATCGCCTCGCCGCGTACCTGATCGCGCCACCGGACGGCGCCTACCCCTGGCGGCCCTGCAACCGGTCCATCTCGCGCCGGTCGCGCTTCGTCGGGCGGCCCGCGCCCCGGTCCCGTACGCCCATCGGGGCCGCGAATTCGCGGGGCGGGGGCGGCGGTGTGTTGTCCACGTAGCACTGCACCGCCACCGGAGCGCCGACGCGCTTGCGGATCAGGCGGGAGACGACCACGATCCGCTCGTGGCCGGCGTGGAACAGCCGCACCTCGTCGCCGGGCCGCAGGGCCTGCGCCGGCTTGACGCGTTCACCGTTCACCCGGACATGACCGCCGCGGCAGGCGGTCGCCGCCTGTGAGCGGGTCTTGGTGAGCCGTACGGACCAGATCCAGCTGTCCACCCGTACCGCGCCGCCACCGGTGCCATCCTCCTCAGCCATGCGATCGACTGTACGTCTTCGGCTGCGGCGACGGATGTACGGCTACGGGCCCGGCGCGCGTGGCGCCGGGCCCGTAACGTCAGCGGATCAGACGCCGATGTCGCGGCCGTCCTCGCGGTACACCGCGACGACCGCCGGGCGGACGAGCCTGCCCGGTCCGTCCGGCCACACCGACTCGGGCTTCTCGACCGACGCGCCGTCGATCTCGCCCGGGTGCTGGACGGCGACGACCACACGGCGGTCCTGGATGATCGGGCCGCAGGTCTCCGCGCCCCTCGGCACCGTGAGGAACTGCTTCAGCTCACCGCGCCGCTCGCCCCTCGTGGCCACACCGAACAGGCCGTCGTGGGAGCCGAGCTGGTTGCCGTCGGTGGAGATCCACAGGTTGCCGTGCGGGTCGAAGGCCACGTTGTCCGGGCAGGAGATCGGGCTGACCGCGTCCTTCGGGTAGCCGGCGAAGTAGGTGGCCGGGTCCTCCGGGTCGCCCGCGACCAGGAAGAGCCGCCAGGCGAAGCCGTCGCTCGCCGGGTTGTCCCAGTGCTCGGCGAGCTCCAGGATCTGGCCGTGCTTGTTGAGGTTGCGCGGATTGGCCTCGTCGGCGCCCGCCTTGCCCGTCTTGCCGCGGTCGCCGTTGTTGGTGAGCGCCACGTAGACCCGTCCGGTGCGGGGGCTGGGCTCCACATCCTCGGGGCGGTCCATCTTGGTGGCGCCCACCTTGTCGGCGGCGAGCCGGGTGAAGACGTAGACCTCCTCGGCGGTCATGCCCTCGACATGCGAGACGTCCCCGGTGGCCAGCGGGATCCACACGCCGCTGCCATCGAACTCACCGTCGTTCGGGAGCTTTCCGGTGCCGTCGATCTCGGCGGCCGGGCTGTCGCCGCTGAGCTTGGCGACATACAGGGTGCCCTCGTCCAGAAGCGTCAGGTTGTGCCGGTGGGCAGCCCGCGAACCGTCCTTCTTCATCCGCTTCGACGAGACGAACTTGTAGAAGTAGTCGAAGCGTTCGTCATCGCCCATGTAGACGACGGGGCGGCCGTCGCGGGTGAGGCGCGGCTGGGCGGCCTCGTGCTTGAAGCGGCCGAGAGCGGTGCGCTTGCGGGGCGTCGAGTCCGGGTCGTACGGGTCGAGTTCCACGACCCAGCCGAAGCGGTGCGACTCGTTGGGCTCCTGGGCGACGTCGAAACGCTTGTCGAACCTCTCCCACTTGCGCTCGGTCGCGGAGGTGCCGATGCCGTAGCGCTTGTCGGTCGCGCTGGAGCCGTTGGCGAAGTACTGGTTGAAGTTCTCCTCGCCGTGCAGCGTGGTGCCCCAGGGTGTGGTGCCGCCCGCGCAGTTGTTGAGGGTGCCGAGCACCTTGGTGCCGGTCGGGTCGGCGGAGGTCTTCAGCAGGTCGCCGCCCGCGGCAGGGCCGGTCAGGCGGAACTCCGAGGTCGCGGTGAGACGGCGGTTGAGGTGGTGCCGGGTGACGGGCGTGAGCTTGCCGCTCCTGCGCTCTTCCTGGACCACGACGACGGACAGGCCGTGCGCGGCCCAGGCGGTCTCGACCTGTTCGCGGGTGGGGTTCGCCGGGTCGTAGCCCTTGAACATCAGGACTTCGTCCGTGTACTCGTGGTTGGCCACGAGTACCTGGCGGCCGTACTCGCGGAGCGGCAGCAGGCTCAGGAAGTCGTTGTTGTAGCCGAACTGGCCGGCCTGCGCCCGCGCGCTCTGGCGGTCGGGGTCGAAGGCCGGGGCGCCGCGCAGAATGGGTTCACCCCAGCGAATGACGACATTCTGGGCGTAACCGGCGGGAACGGTCACCTTGTCGGCGGTGTTGGGCTCGACGGACGTGAAGCGGAGACCGCGCGCCGCCCCTCCGTGGGCAGCGCCACGCCCCTCGGGCATGGCGCCGGCGGGAGCCGCGTGGGCCTCGGTGGCGCCCTGCGCGACGACAGCACCGGCCGTGGCGGTGGCGACGGTCACGACGGCGGCGGTGCGCATCACGGAACGGCGGGAGAGCGCGCCCGCGATGATGTCACCGGCGTACTCGTTGCCGCTGGTGTTCGGCACTTCTTGGAAGCAGGCGTCACCGCATCGGTAACGGCAGGTGAGAGCGGACCGGCCGCCCGCGTGACCCGAGCTCAGCAGCGGCAGCAGTTTGCGCACTTCGTCCCCAATCCCCTTCGGCGCGCATCCCGCGCCGACATCGTGTCGGAATGTCTCCGGCCGTGACGCTAGGGGTACACGCGTTCACGCGGGCGGCGGCGAGGTGAACAGGGGATGAATGGGGACGGACTGAGGCGCTCTTGACACCGGAGGGGGTTGCCCACTTGCCAAACGGGCGGGGGCTAACCTTACGTGTCCGCCATGGCCAGGGATGCGGGCTGCCGCGCCACCTGGTCCGGGAATGGATCGCCCCAATTCACGCGAAAGGCCTCGCCCATGGGCATTCGGAGCTTGCTGCGCAAGGTGTTTGGACGCGAGCGTACGGAGTCGTCGTCCCCGTCACCCCTGTCGGCCCCGTCGGCCACGATTGCCCCGGCCAACACTCAGTCCGGCGTGCCGGCCCAGGCCGAGCCCCCCGCCGGATCCGCGACTCCCGAGGAACGCGCCGCCGACCTGGTGGCGGCGTCCTTCGACAACGCGTCATCGGCGTCACCGGCGCCGCGTCCGACAATCCCGTCGGCCCGTACGACCCCCGAGGGGGCAGAGGCAGCCGGGGAACCCGAGCCCGCCGAGACTGCCGAGCCCGCCGAGACCGTTGAGGCTGTCGCCGAGGCGGCGCCCGCGACGGCCGAAGACGAAGCCCAGGCCGCCGACGCCGGTACGAAGGCGACGGCCGACGACGAAGCCGCCACGGACATCGACACCGACAGCGACACCCCCGAGCCCACGCCCGTCGCGGCGGACGAGGCCTCCGACGAGGTCGCTCCCCAGGCCGCCGAGGCGTCCGCCGAGGTGGATGGGACCGCCGATGCCGGCACGACCACGGCCGACCCCGTGATCCCCGCGCAGGCCACCGCCCAGAGCCGCCGCACCGATGCCGCCGAGCCCGAAGCCGACGCGGTTCCCGCCGAGGAGGCCTCCGTCGAGGAGACCGCAGCGGCCACCACCGAGGCCGAGGCGGAAGGCGAGACCGTAGGCGCCGCCGACGCCGACGCCGAGGGCGAGACCGTAGGCGCCGCCGACGCCGACGCCGAGGGCGACGCGGCAGCGGCTCCCGTCCAGGAGGCCCCCTCCGAGGAACCGCCGGTGACCGCCGCCGAGCCCGAGGCGGAAGCCGAGCCCGAGGCGGAAGCCGAGCCCGAGGCGGAAGCCGAGCCCGAGGCGGAAGCCGAGCCCGAGCCCGCCATCACCACCCCCGCCCCCGCCGTCTCCCTCGCCCGCGTCAAGTCGCAGGCCGCAGGCCTCGTCGGCGCCTACAAGGCAGCCGGATCGGCGCTCAAGAGCGCTGGGACCACCGGTGCGCGGGCCAAGGTGTACCTGGTGCTTGACCGGTCCGGGTCGATGCGGCCGTACTACAAGGACGGCAGCGCCCAGCAGCTCGGCGAGCAGACGCTCGCTCTGGCGGCGCACCTCGATGAGGCGGCCTCCGTTCATGTCGTGTTCTTCTCGACCGACATCGACGGCACCGGGGAGCTGACGCTCAGCGAGTACGAGGGCCGGGTGGACGAACTCCACGCGGGGCTCGGACGCATGGGCCGCACCAGCTACCACCGGGCCGTCGAAGAGGTCGTGGCGCACCACGAGAAGTCGGCGGAAGCAGGCCTCCCGGCGCTCGTGGTGTTCCAGACCGACGGTCCCCCGGACGCCAGGCAGCCCGCCAGGCAGGCTCTGGCGGAGGTCGCGGGGAAGCCGTTCTTCTGGCAGTTCGTGGCCTTCGGCGAGTACGAGGCCAAGGGCTTCGACTTCCTGCGCAAGCTGGACGCGGACGAGTCGGTGGACGACGCCGGCTTCTTCCACGCCGGTCCCGACCCCCGCGAGCTCACCGACGGCGAGCTCTACCGGGGTCTGCTGGGCCGCTTCCCCGAGTGGCTGGAGAACCGCCGGGGCTAGTGCCGCGTCAGGCAAGGTTCGCCCCTCAACGAGCGGCGTCCGGTGCATGGGGCCTCCCCAGGCCCGCAGGGGCCGAGGGGGTGGGGCCTCCCCAGGCCCGCAAGGGGCCGACGGGGTGGGGCCTCCCCAGGCCCGCAACGGCCGAGGGGGTGGGGCCTCCCCAGGCCCGCAAGGGGCCGACGGGGGTGGGGCCTCCCCAGGCCCGCAAAGGCCGAGGGGACGGATCGCAAGGCGCCGGATCGACCTCGTAGTGGGCCTACTCGGTTGATTCGGCAACGCCGCGAGTCGCCGTGCCGGGCGTCGCGACGGGGCGAACGTTGCCTGACGCGGCACCAGGTCCTCAGCCGCCGTAGGCGTTACCGGAGGGCAGGCTCACCCGCACCACGAGCCCGCCCTCCGGGCCCGGTTCCGCGGTCGCCGTGCCGCCGTGCGCCCCGGCGATGGACCGCACGATGGAGAGGCCCAGGCCCGCGCCCTGCCCCATCCGGTCCCGCCCCGGGCCCCGCCGGAACGGCTCGAAGAGGCCCGGGATGTCCGCCGCGTCCACCCTGGGGCCGGTGTTGGCGACCACCAGCCGTCCCCCCGCCACCGACACGTCCACGCTCCCGCCCGGCATGTTGTACGCGACCGCGTTGGCGACCAGGTTCCTCACCAGCTGTGCCAGCAGCAGCCGGTTTCCCCGGACCGGAGGACCGCCTCGGCGCACATCAGCCGTGACGCCGTACCGCTCGCACTCCCCCGCCACCACCTCCCCGAGGTCCAGATCCCCGGTCTCGCCTTCCGCCAGGCCCCGCTCGCTGCGGGCGAGCAGCAGCAGGCCCTCGATCAGGCGTTCACTGCGCCGGTTGCCGGCCAGCAGCAACTCCCTGGTCCTGGCGACCTCCTCGGCCGAGGCGGACTCGTCAAGTCCGACCTGGATGGCCGTCCGCTGGGTCGCCAGGGGAGTACGCAGCTCATGTGAGGCGTTCGCGATAAACCTCCGCTGGCTGTCGAACGCCGCCTCCAACCGCCCCAGCAGCCCGTCGAAGGTGTCACCGAGCTCCTTGAGCTCATCGTCAGGCCCGTGTACGGCGATCCGTCCCCAGTCACCGGCCGCGGCAGGCGTCCGGTCCGCGAGTCGCCTGGCCCGCGAGGTCATCTCGTGCACCGGCCGCAGCACCCGTCCCGCGGTCCACCACCCCACCGCTACCGCGCACACCGCCATCACGAGCAACGCGAGAGAGGACCAGATCAGCATCTGGGCCGCCACCGCCTCCCGGGCCCGGTCCGAGACCTCCCGCTCAAGACCCGTCGCGCCGTCGGCGTCCGCGCCCGCCAGGGACAGCAGGTTCACGACCCCGAGCAGCAGGGCGCCGAGCACCAGGAAGACGCCCCCGTAGACCATCGCGACACGGGTGCGGATGGTCGAGCCCGGTCCGAGGAGAGCCGGCGTCACAGCACGTACCCCACGCCCTGCACGGTACGGATCAGCCCCGGCTCCCCCAGCTTGGCCCGCAGCTTGCTCATGCACACCCGTACCGCCCCGGTGAACGGATCGGCGTGCGCGTCCCACGCCCGCTCCAGGAGCTCCTCCGCCGAGACCACCGCCCCGTCCGCCTCAAGGAGCACCTGAAGCACCGAGAACTCTTTCGGGGACAGCTCCAGCGCACGCCCGTCCCGCTGCGCAGTCCTGCGCACGGTGTCCAGTCGCAGCCCGTGCCGTTCCAGCAGCGGTGGTACGGGCGGCCGTGCGCCACGCCGCCGCAGTGCCCGCACCCGGGACACCAGCTCCGGGAACTCGAAGGGCTTGCTCAGATAGTCGTCGGCGCCGAGATCGAGGCCGTACACGCGGTCCTCCACGGCCGCCGCGGCGGTGAGCATCAGGATCCGGGTCGGCGAGGCGGCGGCGACCAGACCGCGCGCCACATCGTCCCCGTGCACCCCCGGCAGATCGCGGTCGAGTACGACGACGTCGTAGTCGTGCACCTGAAGGTGCTCGACGGCGGCGGCACCATCGAGCACCGTATCGACGGCGAAACCTGCCCGCCGCAGTCCCGTCGAGACCAGCTCCGCCAGCGCCTCCTCGTCCTCCGCGACCAGTACCCGCATGCCCCGTTCCCCTCCCGTTCCTGTGGCGGCCCGCCTGTTCGCCTGCCCTCATGCCCCCCTCCAGGATCACTGACGGCGGTCGGGCGATCTTCGTCAGGTCGATAGGATTCCGGCCATGGCGGCCACTGGATCCGAGAAGCAGGGGGCGAACGACGACGTGCGGGCTTTCTACGTCACGACCCCCATCTACTACGTCAACGACGCTCCTCACCTGGGCCACGCCTATACGACCGTCGCGGGAGACGTGCTCACGCGCTGGCACCGCCAGCGCGGCGAGAAGGTGTGGTTCCTCACCGGCACGGACGAGCACGGCCAGAAGGTCATGCGCACCGCCGAGGCGAACGGCGTCACCCCTCAGCAGTGGTGCGACAAACTCGTGGAGGAGGCTTGGAAGCCCCTCTGGGAGCACCTGGAGATCGCCAACGACGACTTCATCCGAACGACGGAGAAGCGGCACACCGACCGCGTCCAGGAGTTCGTGCAGGACCTGTACGACAAGGGTGAGATCTACAAGGGCGGGTACGAAGGCCCGTACTGCGTGGGATGCGAGGAGTACAAGCTCCCGGGCGAGCTGGTCGACGGGGAGGCAGGGGGACCGTACGCGGGCCAGAAGCTGTGCCCGGTGCACAAGAAGCCGGTGGAGATCCTCAAGGAGGAGAACTACTTCTTCAAGCTCAGCGAGTACGGCCCGCGGCTGCTGGAGTTCTACGAGGCCAACCCCGGTTTCATCCAGCCCGAGTCCGCCCGCAACGAGGTCGTGAACTTCGTAAGGCAGGGCATGCAGGACCTTTCCATCTCGCGTTCGACGTTCGACTGGGGCGTCAAGGTGCCCTGGGACGAGAAGCACGTGATCTACGTGTGGATCGACGCCCTGCTGAACTACGCGACGGCCGTCGGCTACAACGAGAACCCGGCGAAGTTCGACGCGACCTTCCCGGCGGACGTGCATCTGATCGGCAAGGACATCCTGCGCTTCCACGCCGTCATCTGGCCCGCGATGCTGATGGCCCAAGGCCTTCCGGTACCCGGGAAGATCGCGGCCAACGGCTGGCTGATGGTCGGCGGCGAGAAGATGTCGAAGTCCAATCTGACCGGTATCAAGCCGCAGGACCTGACCTCCCACTTCGGCGTGGACGCGTACCGCTGGTACTTCCTGCGGGCGATCGCGTTCGGCCAGGACGGCTCGTTCTCCTGGGAGGACTTCACCGCCCGCTACACCAGTGAGCTCGCCAACGACTACGGCAACCTGGCTTCCCGGGTCGCCGCAATGGTCGGCAAGTACTTCGGCGGGTCCCTGCCCGAGGCGGTGGCAGACGGCGCGGCTGAGCGGGCGGTCCAGGACGGGCTGGCGAAGGCGGCGGCCGAGGCGGACCGGCGGATCGGTGACGAGCTGGACTTCCAGGGCGGCATCCTGGCGGTCTTCGACTTCGTGAAGCAGGTCAACGGCTACATCACGGAGCAGGAGCCGTGGAAGGTCGCCAAGGACGAATCCGAGCAGGGCAGGGCACGGCTCGCGGCCATCCTCTACACGGCCGCCGAGTCGCTGCGCGCGGTCGCGGTGCTGCTGAACCCGGTCATGCCGGACACCTCGCGGAAGCTGTGGGACTCGCTGGGCGCTGAGGCGTCCCTCGGCGACCTGGCGGATCAGCGGGTACAGGACGCGGCGGACTGGGGCAGGCTCCCGGCCGGCTCGACGGTCACCAAGGGCGCGGTGCTGTTCCCGAGGCTCGAAAGCAAGGACGAGAAGACCGCGCAGTAGGTCCGGCAGGCTCTGACGGGGGCCGTGGTCAGCGCGCCAGCGCGTCGATGTCCCCCATCACCACCACAGGATTGCGGTCCGGGTCCAGCCGGCGCAGCAGCTCCCGCATGTGCTCCTGGTCAAGCGACACACATGCCTGGGTGGGGCCGCCGTGGTCGACATGGAACCAGACCCCGCCGCCCCGCTCCGAGCCCATGGGCCGCTTGACCACCCCGTCCTCCAGCGGGCTGCGGCCCTCGTGGCGGTTGTAGTTGATCGCGACCACGTAGTCGAAGGATCCCGCGAGCGACTCCCCGAGGAAGCCGCGGCCTGGCGCGTTGAACAGCGGGCTGTGGTGGTACGGCAGCCTGGTGCCCGGATCAGGCAGCCGACCGCCCGCGTCGGTGAGCCCGAACACCCCGACCGGTGAGCGCTTGTCCCCCGCCCAGTGCTCGTCGGTCCAGCCCCTCAGACCGTTGTGGGAGGGCCAGGTGTCGGAGACGGCCTGCCAGCCCTTGACCGCGGTCCACTCGTACAGGACGACCGTGGAGTACGGGGAGTTCCGGCCCTCGCCGGTCACCACCACGGCCTGGGTGGCGTCCTCCGGGATGTAGTCGCGGGTCCGGCTGCCGATCCCGGGGATATCCGTGGGCGATGCCGCCTCGACCGTGTCGCTGCCGCCCGGCCCGCCGGCCGGGCGGGGCGGGGTGGCAGCGGCCTGTGTCGGCGGCGCGGCCTGCGTGCAGCCTCCGAGCACCGCGGCGAGCAGTACGGCGAGGAATCCGGCGAGGAGCGTCGGGACGGCCGTCGCCCGGACGGCGGCGGGCCTGGTGGAGGTGGCGGTCGTGGCCGGTGCCGCTGGTACGGCCCTTACGGCCGGGGCGGTCTTCCTGGCCGGTGCCGCCGCTGCGGTCCGCCGGGCGGTCGTTCTGGTCGTCAGTCTCGTCCGTACGGTGCTGAGCACGACGCGGTGTCCTCTCCGGTGCTGCGTCACCGGTGGTGCGTCACCGGTCCTGCCTTACCTGGCCCTCTCTTCCCGTTCGGCGCGCGGGCGCCGGACGCCATGCCGTGAACGACACGGAAGGTACGTGAATTAGGCGAGAAGGCGGCGCAGGACTTGCGCGTGTGTCGGAACGTGTCAGGGGCGCCGGACCCGAACCGGGGCCGGGCCCCGGCCGGTACCGCGCCCTCACCCCAGTCTCTGTCGAGTTCTAGGGGGGGGCGGGGGGCGGGCGAGTGGGGGGGTGGGGGGCAGGTGCGGGCGCCCCCGCCCGGGCGGGGCCCCCCCCCCCCTGACGTATCAGCCTCTACTTACACGGCACTCGCGTGTCACTCGCCCGACTTAGCCGGGGGCTTGCGCAGCGCGATGTTCAGCTCACGCAGCCGCGCTTCCTCGACCTCGGCGGGCGCTCCCATCAGCAGATCCTGGGCGTTCTGGTTGAGCGGGAAGGCGATGGTCTCGCGGATGTTGGGCTCGTCGGCCAGCAGCATCACGATGCGGTCGACGCCCGGCGCGATGCCACCGTGCGGCGGGGCGCCGTACTGGAAGGCGCGCAGCATTCCGGCGAACTCGCGCTCCACGGTCTCCCGGTCGTAGCCCGCGATCTCGAAGGCCTTGAACATGATGTCGGGCTCGTGGTTCCGGATCGCGCCAGAGGACAGCTCGACACCGTTGCAGACGATGTCGTACTGCCAGCCGAGGATGTCCAGCGGGTCCTGGGACTCCAGGGCCTCAAGACCGCCCTGCGGCATGGAGAACGGGTTGTGCGAGAAGTCGATCTTGCCGGTGTCCGCGTCCTTCTCGTACATCGGGAAGTCCACGATCCAGCAGAACCGGAAGACGTTCTCCTCGAAGTGGCCCGAGCGGCGCGCGGCCTCGACCCGCACCGCGCCCATGATCTTGGAGACCTCGTCGAACTCGCCCGCGCCGAAGAACACCGCGTGCCCCGGGGCCAGGCCCAGGCGCTCGGTGAGGACCTTGACGTTCTCCTCGGTGAGGAACTTGGCGATCGGGCCGGACAGCGACCCGTCCTCGCCGACGCGTACCCAGGCCAGGCCCTTGGCGCCCTGCTCGACGGCGTAGTCGCCGAGCTGGTCGAAGAACTTGCGGGGCTGGTCCTGGACGGCGGGGACCGGCAGGGCGCGCACGTGCTTGCCGGCGAAGGCCTTGAACTCGGAGCCCTCGAAGACATCGGTGATGTCGACCAGCTCCAGCCGGGCCCGCAGATCCGGCTTGTCGTTGCCGTACTTCAGCATCGACTCGCGGAACGGGATCCGCGGGAACGGGGACGTGACATGGCGGCCGCCGCCGAACTCCTCGAACAGCTCGGTCATCAGCCGCTCGATCGGCTGGAAGACGTCCTCCTGCTCGACGAAGCTCATCTCCACGTCGAGCTGGTAGAACTCGCCGGGCGAGCGGTCAGCGCGGGCGTCCTCGTCCCGGAAGCAGGGCGCGATCTGGAAGTAGCGGTCGAAGCCCGCGATCATCAGCAGCTGCTTGAACTGCTGCGGGGCCTGCGGCAGCGCGTAGAACTTGCCGGGGTTCAGCCGGGACGGCACCAGGAAGTCACGGGCGCCCTCGGGGGAGGTCGCGGTGAGGATCGGGGTGGCCATCTCGTTGAAGCCGAGGGCGGTCATCTTCTGCCGGATGGCGGCGATGACGGCGGTGCGCAGCATGATGTTGCGGTGCATACGCTCACGGCGCAGGTCCAGGAAGCGGTACTCCAGGCGCCGCTCCTCGTTGACGCCGTCGTCCGTGTTGATCGTGAACGGCACCTGGGCGGAGGCGCCGAGCACCTCGACGCCGGTGACCTCGATCTCGACCTCACCGGTCGGCAGGTCCGGGTTGACGTTGTCGGTGCCACGGGCGGAGACCTTGCCGTCGACACGGACGACGGACTCCTTGGTCAGGTGGCTCAGGGCCTCGTTGGCCGGGGTGCCGGGGCGGGCGACGAGCTGCGTGATGCCGTAGTGGTCGCGGAGATCGATGAAGAGGATGCCGCCCAGGTCTCGGCGATTGTGCAGCCAGCCGCTCAGCCGGACGTCGGTACCGACGTCAGAGGCGCGGAGCTCGCCGCAGGTGTGGGACCTGTACCGATGCATCGTCGTTCATCCAGTCTTCGTCGCAATGGGGATGTGGGCAGACCCACCCAGGTTACCGTCCGGCCGTTGCTCCTCCCTGAGGTATCGGCACCGGCCCGTGCGGGAGCAGCACAGGCCACTCCGCCCATAACGTGAATACAGTAGGAAAATGCGTCGCGAAGATGTCCCGGCGGTCCTGGCCGCTGTCGCGACCGGCGTATGGCGCTGGGACAACGCATCCGGGACCGCCACCCTCGACGCCGAGGCAGCACGGCTGCTCGGGCTGCCCGCCCGCGCCGGCACCGTCCCCGTGGCGACCCTGCGGGCCCGCTTCCACCCGGGGGACTGGGAGGAGGTCTACGGGCTCGTGACGGTCGCGGTCGCGGACGGCTCCGTGGCGGAGGTCCGGATGCGGATCCTCGACGGGGAGGGCGGCGTGCTGCGTACGGTGCGCAGCCGCTGCAAACCGGTCATCGAGGACGGTGACTACCTGCTGGTGGGGACGGTGGCGGAGGAGGTCGCGGCAGTCCCGCCGGGCGCGGTCGCGGGCGACGCGGGTCCGGCCGAGGGCACGGTCCGGGACGAGGGCGCGGGCTCGGGTGACGACAGCGGGGGCGCCGCGCCCCGCAGCGCTCCCGGTACACCCCGTGCCACCGGCTGGCGCCGCTCCCGCGAGGCGTTCCTGCTGGACACCGGCCGCGCACTGGCCGAGGCGCGCTCCACTCCGGAGGTGCTACGGGTCGCCGCGTCCCTGGACATGCCCGGGTTCGCACCGGACGGGCTCGTGGTCTTCGGCCTCAAAGGCGACCAGCTCACCGTCATCGGGCACCACGGCTACGACCCGGACACGGAGGCCGTCCTCACGGACATACCTCTGGACACGGCCTTCCCCGCAGCCGACGTCATCCGTACCGGCCGGGCCCTGTACATCCCCACACCCGCGGACTACCGGCGCCGCTACCCGATCGTGTGGCCGCTCGTGGAGCCCTTCGGCCGCCGGTCCTGGGCCTTCCTGCCGCTCATCGTGGCCGGGCGCACCGTCGGGGTCTGGCTGGCGTCGTTCAGCCAGCCCGTGGCCTTCACATCGGACGCGCGCTCGGTGCTCACCACGGTGGCCCGGATGCTGGCGCAGGCGCTGTCCCGGGCCGGTGTCACGGACGGTCCGCGCGACCCCGTACGCGGCCCCTGGGCGGCCACGCCCGAACTGGGTCCCGGGATCCCGGGGATGTCGGTGGCCGCGCGCTATGTGCCCACCGGCGGCGGGACGCATGTCGGCGGCGACTGGTACGACCTGATCCCGCTGCCCGGCGGCACCCGGGCAGCGGGTGGCGGCGGGGGCCGGATCGCCCTGGTCATCGGGGACGTACAGGGTCATGACGTACGGGCCGCGGTACTGATGGGGCAGCTGCGGATCGCGCTGCGCGCCTACGCGTCCGAGGGGCACCGCCCGGACGCCGTGCTCGCGCGGGCCTCCCGGTTCCTGACGGGGCTGCACGAGTACGCGGAGGCCGATACGTACGACGACGGCGACCCGGTCGAGCGGGCCGGGGCGTATGGCGGGCCGCGTTTCGCGACCTGCCTGTACATCGAGTGCGATCCGGCGACCGGCACTCTGGACATCGCCCGCGCCGGGCACCCCGACCCGGCGATCCGGATGGCGGACGGCACGGTCATGCTGCGGCCGACGGAGGGTGGGCTACCGCTCGGCATCGACCCCGACTCGGACTACCCGACGACCAGGGTCACCCTGGAACCGGGCGAGACGATCATGGTCTGCACGGACGGTCTGCTGGCGACCGGTGGCCATGACCTCGACTCGGGCTGGGAACGAGTCCGGTCCGTGCTGGAGGCACCGTTCAGTGGCGGGCAGGCCCTGGAGAAGCTCGCCGACGCGCTGGTCCAGGCCGTGCACGGGCCCGAGTCCCACTTCACCAGGGGGCCGCTCGCCGACCGCCGCGAGGACGACATCGCGGTGCTGCTGCTGTCCCGGCACGGCGGCCCGCCGCCCCGGCGCGCCCGCCGTACGGTGCTCACCGTCGCCCAGGCCGACCCGGCGCGGGTCGCGGTCGCACGCCGACAGCTTCGGGAGCTGCTGCACGACTGGGCGGACGGCGAACAGGTCGACTCGGCGGTGCTGATGGTCTCCGAGATGATGACCAACGTGCTTGTGCACACCGACTGCGACGCCCTGCTGGTGGCGGAGGCGACGGGCGACTGCGGCAGTCGGCGGCTCCGGGTGGAGGTCTCGGACTCCAGCGACGAGCTGCCGCACAGGCGGCAGCCGGGCGAGCTGGCGTCGTCCGGGCGCGGGCTGGTGCTGATGGAGGTGCTCGCGGACGTCTGGGGCGTGGAGCCGCGCGGCGAGGGCAAGTCGATCTGGTTCGAACTCTACGAGCCGGGCCCACCGGACGGGCTGCCGGGCGGCCCCTGGGAGGGCCCGGGCGGGCCACTACCGGGCGGCCCCTCGGAGGGGCCGGGCGGGGCACCACCGGGCGGCCCCTCGGAGAGCCCGGACGGGCTGCCGGGCGGCCCTTCGGAGGGCCCGGGCGGGGCACCACCGGGCGCTTGAGTCCCGGCACAGGCGGCGAAGTCCCGGGCTATGCGCCACCAGACGGCGCGGTCCCGGGCCCACCGCCGGGTGGCCCCGTCGGGCCCGTCGGACCCTCGGTGGGCTCGCCGACCGGCGCCGCGTATCGCTTCCGCAGCTCGCTGAGCACCCCGAAGGCAGCGGCGGTCAGCGGCACGGCCAGCAGCATGCCGAGGATGCCGGCCAGCCCCGCGCCCGCCGTGATCGCCAGCATCACCACGGCCGGGTGCATCTGGACCGTACGGCTCTGGATCACCGGCTGGAGGATGTGGCCCTCCAGGACCTGCACGGCCAGCACCACACCGAGCGCCCAGAGCGCGATCACGAAGCCCCGGTCGGCGAGCGCCACCAGCACGGCGACCGAGCCCGAGATGAACGCGCCGAGGTAGGGGATGTAGGCGAACACGAAGACCAGCGCCCCGAGCCCCACCGCGCCCGGCACCCGCAGGATCAGCAGGCCGATGGTGATGCAGACGGCGTCGATCAGCGCGATCAGGGTGGTCCCGCGCATGAATCCCTCGACCGCCTCGAAAGCCCTGCGGCCCATCGCCTCCGCGGTGTCGGCGCTCGCGCGCGGGACGAAGGAGCGCAGAGTACGGACCGCGTGGTCGGAGTCGCGGAGGAAGAAGAAGATCAGCAGCAGGGCGAGCACGGCGATTGCGATCATCTCGCCGACCACGCTCAGCCCGGAGATCACCCCGGTGGCGGCGGTCCCGCCGAACTTGGCCATCAGGTCCTTGGAGTTCTTCGCCAGATCCTCCAGGGACGTACCTGCGGCCCCGAAGTGCTTCGCGAGGTCCCGGGCCGCCTGCCGTAGCGAGGCGACGATCTGGTCGCCGGACTCGATGAGCGCGTTGACCACGATGTAGATCGCACCGCCGACCACGATGACGACGGCGGCGCAGGTGAGTCCCGCGGCGAGCGAGCGCCGGACCCTCATGCCGACCAACCGCCGGTGCAACGGCCCGAGCAGCGCGGTGCCGAGCACGGCGAGCAGTACCGGGATGACGGCGGTCCTGAAGGCGATGATCAGCTTGATGCCGACGGCGACGACCCCGGCCGCCAGGAGCACCGCGGCGCACCAGGCCGCGAGCCGCCAGATGGGCCGGGGGAGGAGGGGCCACGGCGCCCCGGGCTGTGGCTGCATCCCTCCAGCGGATCACGCCGCGGCCGGGCCGTCCCGCCCACCGGGGCCGGGCGGGTGACACCTCATCAGCCGCCCGGAGACCGGATTCGCGACACGGGCCGGTGTCACATGCCGTGCACCGCCGGGATGGTGCCCAGCCGTCCCTTCTGGAAGTCCTCGAACGCCTGCTGGAGCTCCTCTCTGGTGTTCATCACGAACGGCCCGTAGTGCGCCATCGGCTCCCGTATCGGCTGCCCGCCGAGCAGCACGACTTCCAGGTCCGGGGTGTGCCCGTCCTGCTTCTCGTCCGCGCGGACGGTCAACGCGGAACCCTCGCCGAAGACGGCGGTCTGGCCCAGCCCGATCGGGCGCCGCTCGGCGCCGACCGTGCCGCGCCCGGCCAGTACGTACGCGAGTCCGTTGAAGTCCTCCCGCCAGGGCAGGCTGACCTCCGCTCCCGGCGCCAGCGTCGCGTGCACCATCGTGATCGGGGTGTGCGTGATGCCGGGGCCCTCGTGGCCGTCCAGCCCGCCCGCGATCACCCGGAGCAGCGCGCCGCCGTCCGGCGAGGTCAGCAGCCGCACCTGGCCACCGCGGATGTCCTGGTAGCGGGGCGCCATCATCTTGTCGGCCGCAGGCAGGTTCACCCACAGCTGGAGGCCGTGGAAGAGGCCGCCGGACACGACGAGGTGCTCCGGCGGCGCCTCGATGTGGAGCAGTCCGGCACCGGCCGTCATCCACTGGGTGTCGCCGTTGGTGATCGTGCCGCCGCCGCCGTGGGAGTCCTGGTGGTCGAAGACACCGTCGATGATGTAGGTGACGGTCTCGAAGCCCCGGTGGGGGTGCCAGGGCGTCCCCTTCGGCTCTCCGGGCTGGTACTCCACCTCGCCCATCTGGTCCATCATGATGAACGGGTCGAGGTACCGGTAGTTGATCCCGGCGAACGCGCGCCGCACCGGGAAGCCCTCCCCCTCGAATCCGCTGGGCGCCGTGGTCACGGCGCGTACCGGACGCTGCACCGCGTCCGCGGTAGCGCCGACGCGCGGCAGGGTGAGCGGGTTCTCGACAGTCACTGCGGGCATGGGGTGACCTCCTTGTACGTCCAGTTTAGTTGAACACTGAACTTCTTGTCACCCCCAACGCGGGTCGCCCGGGGCGAATTCCGCCCCGGCGTCCCACGGGTCAGCGCTCCCGTGCCCCGGGAAGTCGCCGCAGACCGGAGGAGCAACTCTGCTCCCCGGCCGGGGCGGCGACGAACAG
>NZ_JBHXFA010000013.1:0-6429 GCF_042724175.1 Streptomyces sp. NPDC127084 | reverse complement strand
CTTCGTGTCGGTACACGCCGAAGGCGTCCTCCCCGGTACGGGTGATCACGGCCGTGTGGCGGCCGAGCCGGGCCGCCCCCCCCCCCCCCGGCGGGGGCGGGCGCGCGGTCCCCCCCGCCGCCCCCCCCCGACGAGTCAGCGAGCCGATCAGCCGTACATGCGCCGCATCGCGAAGTCGACCATCTGCTCCACGGCCTTGGCGTCGAAGACCATCCGGTGGTCGCCCTCCATGTCCAGGACGAAGCCGTAGCCGGTCGGCAGCAGGTCGATCACCTCGGCGCCGGTGATCACGAAGTGCTTGGACTCCTTGCCCGCGTACCGGCGCAGTTCCTTCAGCGAGGTGAACATGGGGATCACGGGCTGCTGGGTGTTGTGCAGCGCCAGGAATCCGGGGTTGTCGCCCCGCGGGCAGTACACCTTCGAGGTGGCGAAGATCTGCTGGAAGTCCTCGGCGGACAGCGACCCGGTCGTGAACGCCCGCACCGCGTCGGCGAGCGACGGCGGCGACGGCTCCGGATACAGCGGCTGCTCCCCGTAGCCGGGGGCCTGACCGCCGCCGTAACCGGCACCCGGCATTCCGGCGCCGTGCATGGGCTGCTGCGGCGGGGCGCCGTAGTGATGCTGGGCACCCGGGTTCTGGTCGTAGCCGTACATGGGCGCAAGCCTACCGAGCCGCCCCGCCGTGACGGGCGGGTACAGGACACGGCGGAACACCGGCGGCCCACGCGCCCCAGGACGGAACCCGGGCCGGCCCCGAACGGATCACGAGCCGGAACGGCGCTGGTCAGCGCGTTCTCGTCGCTCCCCAGCACCCCTCAGCACCCCCTCAGCGCCACTCAAGCGCCGGTCCACGGGAGCACCGCACCCTCGACCGCACCCGCGTATGCGGGACGCGTCACAGATGTCCGTTAGGGGTTGCCTCTTATTACTGGCGGGTAGCATCATCTCGACTACCAGTCGGTAGATGTGTGTACTGACGTACGAGGACCCCCTCCCAATCCATACGGAGCCGTCGCCATGGGCCACTACAAGTCGAATCTCCGCGACATCGAGTTCAACCTCTTCGAGGTGCTCGGCCGCGACAAGCTGTACGGCACCGGCCCGTTCGCGGAGATGGACGTCGAGACCGCCAAGAGCATCCTGGACGAGCTCTCCCGCCTCGCAGAGAACGAGCTCGCCGAGTCCTTCGCGGACGCCGACCGCAACCCGCCGGTCTTCGACCCGGAGACCAACACCGCTCCGGTGCCCGCCAGCTTCAAGAAGAGCTACAAGGCCTTCATGGAGTCCGAGTACTGGCGCCTCGGCCTGCCGGAGGAGATCGGCGGCACCACCGCGCCCCGCTCGCTCGTCTGGTCGTACGCCGAACTGCTGCTGGGTTCGAACCCGGCCATCTGGATGTACTCCTCGGGCCCGGCCTTCGCCGGCATCCTGCACGACGAGGGCAACGAGGCCCAGAAGAAGGTCGCCCAGATCGCGGTCGAGAAGCAGTGGGGCTCCACCATGGTGCTCACCGAGCCGGACGCCGGCTCGGACGTCGGCGCCGGTCGCACCAAGGCGATCCAGCAGGAGGACGGCTCCTGGCACATCGAGGGCGTGAAGCGCTTCATCACGTCCGGTGAGCACGACATGGAGGAGAACATCCTCCACTACGTCCTCGCCCGCCCCGAGGGCCACGGCCCCGGCACCAAGGGCCTGTCCCTCTTCCTCGTGCCGAAGTTCCACTTCGACTGGGAGACCGGCGAGCTGGGCGAGCGCAACGGCGTCTACGCCACGAACGTCGAGCACAAGATGGGCCTCAAGGCCTCCAACACCTGTGAGATGACGTTCGGCGACAAGCACCCCGCCAAGGGCTGGCTGATCGGCGACAAGCACGACGGCATCCGCCAGATGTTCATGATCATCGAGTTCGCCCGCATGATGGTCGGCACGAAGGCGATCTCCACCCTGTCCACGGGCTACCTGAACGCGCTGGAGTACGCCAAGGAGCGCGTCCAGGGCTCCGACCTGTCGCAGTTCATGGACAAGACCGCGCCCAAGGTCACCATCACCAACCACCCCGACGTGCGCCGCTCGCTGATGACGCAGAAGGCGTACGCGGAGGGCATGCGCTCCCTCGTGCTCTACACCGCGTCCGTCCAGGACGAGATCGCGATCAAGGAGGCCTCGGGCGAGGACGCCAAGGCGCTGCACGGCCTGAACGACCTGCTCCTGCCGATCGTGAAGGGCTACGGCTCCGAGAAGGCGTACGAGCAGCTCGCCCAGTCGCTCCAGATCTTCGGTGGCTCCGGCTACCTCCAGGAGTACCCGATCGAGCAGTACATCCGGGACGCCAAGATCGACACCCTCTACGAGGGCACCACCGCGATCCAGGGCCAGGACTACTTCTTCCGGAAGATCGTCCGCGACCAGGGCGCGTCCCTGAACCTGCTGGCCGAGGAGATCAAGAAGTTCCTCGCGGTCGGCGACGGCGGCGACGAGCTGGCCGGCGCCCGTGACGCGCTCGCCAAGGCCGCCGTGGACCTGGAGGGCATCGTCGGCAGGATGCTCACCGACCTCACCGCCACCGGCGAGGATGTCAAGAACATCTACAAGGTCGGCCTCAACACCACCCGCCTGCTGCTGGCCTCCGGCGACGTCGTCGTCGGCTACCTGCTGCTGCGCGGCGCGGCCGTCGCCGCCGAGAAGCTGGCGACCGCCTCCGCCAAGGACAAGGCGTTCTACCAGGGCAAGATCGCGGCCGCGAAGTTCTTCGCCGCCAACGTCCTGCCGGGTGTCGGCCTGGCCCGCGAGATCGCCGAGGGCGTCGACAACGAGCTGATGGACCTGGACGAGGCAGCGTTCTAAGCCTCACTGCCGTCTGTTCCGATGCCGCCACCCGACTCGCTCGGGTGGCGGCACCGTCTTATCCGCTGGGTAGGCCGGCTTCACGGCCCGGAATCCCGTCCATGGGGGGGGAACCATGACCGCCGAAGCCCTGCCCGGGTCGCAGCACCGGCACCCGAAGGGCGCCAAGTGGCCGGTGCCGCCGTACGACGGCACACCCTTTCCCTCCGAACATCCTTTCGTACCGGGACGGATGTGACAGGGTGGCTTGAAAGCGCCGGAGAGTGCTGGGGATTTTTCGAGGGGTGGGCGGTATGCCGGAGCTGGCCAAGGGCGGGAACATCGCGGTGGGTGACGGGGCCGTGTTCGCAGAACTGCACGCCGTGGGCGCCACGCTCGACCTCAGCGCCCTGCTGGTGGCGGCGGACGGCAAGGTCAGGTCCGACGACGACCTGGTCTTCTACAACCAGCCGTCCGCCGAGTCCGGTGCGGTATGGCACGTCGCCGCCGACGAGGAGGGCGCGGAGCGCATCGAGATGGACCCGGCCCGGCTCCCGGCGGACGTGGACCGGGTCGTCCTGGTCGCCAGCTGCGACCCCGACGACCCCGGCCGCACCTTCCACGAGGTCAAGGACGTCCTGATCCGTGCCTCCCAACTGGGCGCCGAACCGGTCAACTTCAGGCCACCTGCCCTCACCGACGGCGAGCGCGCCGTCCTGCTGATGGAGCTCTACCGCAGGGGCGAGGGCTGGAAGCTGCGCGCGATCGGCCAGGGGTACGCGAACGGTCTGGCGGGCCTGGCGACGGACTTCGGCATAGAGGTGGCGGCGGAGGAGCCCACCGGGGAGCTCGCAGAAGAGGTGCCTGTGCCGATGGCGGCGGCCCCGCCCGCGCCCCCGATGAGCCTGCGCAAGCCCCCGCTCGGCAAGATCAGCCTCGAAAAGGGCAGCCAGGTCTCCATGAGCCTGGACAAGGCGGACCGCGAGCTGGTGGTCACGGCGACCCTGGAGTGGGACGGCGGTAGCGAGCAGCGCCGCCGGAAGGGCGCCGACCTCGACCTCTACGCCCTGTTCGTGCCGGCCTCGAAGGCGATCCGCGGCGAGCAGCCGCCCGGCACCCTCGTCTCCGGGAAGAAGCGCTCGGCCCCCGCGCCCGACACGGACACGGCGAAGAAGGGCAAGGGCGCCGACGTCGTGTACTACAAACGCCTAGGCTCCCGGAAGAACCGCCCGTTCATCCACCTCGACGGTGACGCCCGGGTCCCCGGCCGGGAGACCCTCCGTATCGTCCGCCCCGACCAGCAGGGCTACGTCCTGCTCTGCGCGTACTCCGCGGTCAGCAACGGCTTCGGCTCCTTCCGCAGCTTCGGCGCGAAGGTCGTAGTCACCGACGACCGCGGTTCGACCGTCACGGTCCCGCTCTACGAGAACACCAAGACTCGCTACTGGGTGGCCATCGCCCTCGTCGACTTCACCGACCCCGACGGAGCGGCGATCCACCAGGTCGAGGCCTACAGCGGCCGTATGACGGAACGCCGCCCGGTCCTCCACGCCGACGGCACGATCGAGATGAACGCGGGCCCGGTGGAGTTCAAGCGGCGCTGAGCGGGGGAGGGCGGTGGTTCGGGGTGGGCAGCTGTCCGGCGGTGGGCAGCTGTCTGGGGGAAGGCAGCGGTCCGGGGGTGCGGCCACCTCCACCTTCGACCGGGAGGTGCGCGCCATGGTGGGGAGACTCCGCCGAAGGCTCGTTCACGGTGGCCGACCGGCTGCTGCGGCAGCGCGCGCTGCGCGACTGGCTCACTCGATCTGACCGAGATCGACCGGCTGTAGGCGGCCCACTTAGGCTTGCCGCATGACGAGCAGCGCCCATACCGCCTTCGATCGCGGCCACACCGACGACCTGATGTCCTTCCTCGCGGCCTCCCCCTCCCCGTACCACGCGGTGGCGAACGCCGCCGCGCGACTGGAGAAGGCCGGCTTCCGGCAGGTCGATGAGACCGACGCCTGGGACGGCACGCACGGCGGGAAGTACGTGCTGCGGGGCGGCGCGATCATCGCCTGGTACGTGCCCGAGGGCGCGGCGCCGCACACCCCGTTCCGGATCGTCGGGGCGCACACCGACTCCCCCAACCTGCGGGTCAAGCCGCAGCCCGACATGGGCGGGCACGGCTGGCGGCAGGTGGCCGTCGAGATCTACGGCGGACCGCTGCTCAACTCCTGGCTGGACCGCGACCTCGGCCTCGCGGGCCGGCTCTCGCTGCGCGACGGCAGCACCCGGCTGGTCAACATCGACCGCCCGCTGCTGCGGGTGCCGCAGCTCGCCATCCACATGGACCGGGCGATCTACGAGAAGGGCCTCCAGCTCGACAAGCAGAAGCACATGCAGCCCATCTGGGGGCTCGGCGACTCCGTGGGCGATGGCGACCTCATCGCCTTCCTTGAGGAGGAGTCCGGGCTGCCCGCCGGGGACGTCACCGGCTGGGACCTGATGACGCACGCCCTGGAGGCGCCCGCGTACCTCGGCCGCGACCACGAGCTGCTCGCCGGGCCCCGGATGGACAACCTGCTGTCCGTGCACGCCGGTACGGCCGCGCTCGCCGCGGTGTCCACCCGGGACGGCCTGCCCTACATCCCGGTGCTCGCCGCCTTCGACCACGAGGAGAACGGCTCGCAGGCGGACACCGGCGCGGACGGCCCACTGCTCGGATCGGTGCTGGAGCGCTCGGTGTTCGCCCGCGGTGGTTCGTACGAGGACCGGGCCCGCGCCTTCGCCGGGACGGTCTGCCTGTCGTCCGACACCGGCCACGCCGTGCACCCCAACTACGCGGAGCGCCACGACCCGACCCACCACCCGCGCGCGGGCGGCGGCCCGATCCTGAAGGTCAACGTCAACCAGCGGTACGCCACCGACGGCAGCGGACGCGCCGTGTTCGCGGCGGCGTGCGAGCGGGCCGGGGTGCCCTGGCAGACATTCGTCTCCAACAACGCGATGCCCTGCGGCACGACGATCGGCCCGATCACCGCGGCACGGCACGGAATCCGGACCGTGGACATCGGCGTCGCCATCCTGTCCATGCACAGCGCCCGGGAGCTGTGCGCGGCGGACGACCCGTATCTGCTGGCGAACGCGCTGGTGGCGTTCCTGGAAGCCTGAGCCGGGGGTCGCACCGCCCCTGGATCGGCTGAAGTGGCGGGTGGGTTGTGGGGGGGGGGGTGGGGGGCGGGTGCGGGTGGCCCGGTAAAGCCCTCAGCCCAGGGCCGTAAGTCCCGGTGCGAACACGATCAGTAGGGGCAGCAGGGGGACCAGTGCCGCCACTGTCGTTGTCAGGGCTCGGCGTCGGCGGCCCAGTCTTGGGCGGGGGTCCAGGAGGCGGTCCACTCGTTCGCCGAGGAGGCGGTGGCTGGAGGCGCAGGAGAGGACGCCTCGGTGGTTGTTCAGTTCGATCAGGGCCAGTGCCGTGGTCAGGTGGCCGCACTGCCGGGAGGCGGTGTCGTCCGCGGCCAACTCGACCAGCCGGTGGGTCTGGTCGCAGAAGTGGGCGAACACGGGGACACGCGGGAAACCGGAGGCCAGCGCGGTCGAGAGGTGCAGCAGCCAGTCGTGGTG
>NZ_JBHXFA010000012.1:64740-72445 GCF_042724175.1 Streptomyces sp. NPDC127084 | reverse complement strand
CCCCCGGCATCCATGCCGGGGGCGGGCGACGTTGGGCCTCGTCTCGTCTACCCCTCACCTTCCCGCATGTCCTCCCGGAGCCGCGGCCCAGCCGCCACCAGCGACTCCATGGCATACTCCAGCGCTTCCGCGAACCGCGGTTCGCCCAAACGGTGTTCCACCCCGGACTCGTCCACATCCTCGACACGGCACTGGATCCACCAGATGTTGCCGAACGGGTCGCGCACCCGTCCGAACTCGTCGCCGTAGAACTGAAGCGTCAGCTCGGTCACCGACTCCCCGCCCGCTTCGATCGCGCGCCGGTACGTCTCCTTCGCGTCAGGCACGTACAGCCGCAGGAAGGCGGGCGTCACCGGCCAGCCCTTCGGGCTGTCGAAGCCCATCACCCTCGCGTCCCCGATACGCAGCTCGACATGGCCGATCCTGCCGTCCGATAGCTCGAAGCGCCCCAGTTCCTCCGCGTCGAAAGCGCGCTGGACGTAGTCGACGAGTCCGGCCGTGTCATGGCCGACGATCCACGGCGTGACAGTGGTGTATCCCTCGGGAACCGGCTGAACTGTCAAGGTCGTCTCCTGGTCAGGGGTGGAACGCGACGAGACCGACAGTAGGCGGGATCTAGGTCAACTACCGTCCTGTTTAGCCACGTTCACAGATCAGGGAGACCGCGAATGACCATCACGCTCGCCGAGGAGATAGCGCTGCTCTCGCTGGACGACGAGTCCGGTGCGGCGAAGGACCGCCAGTCCGCGGGCTGGGCGGTCGCGGGCGGTCTGCTGCTGGAGCTGGTCATGGCGGGTCGCGTCACGGTCGCCGACGGGCGCCTCAGCGTCACCGACACCTCCCCGACCGGCGTCCCGCTGCTCGATGGACGGTTGGAGCTGCTCACGACCTGGGCGAACCGGGGCCGCAAGCGCCGGGTCACCGACTGGCTGACCAAAGACCAGTCGAAGGCCGTGTCCGCCACGATCGAGAGCCTGTGCGCCCGGGGTCTGGTGGTCGAGGAGCGGCGCAAGGCGCTCGGGATCTTCCCGGTACGCCGCTGGCCGGAGGCGGACGGCACGGTCGAGCGGGAGCTGCGGGCACGGCTCGCGGACGTGGTGCTCCAGGGGGCCGAGCCCGATGCCCGCACCTCGGGTCTGATCGCGCTGCTCCAGGGCGCGAAGCTGCACGGTCTTGCCTTCCCCGACCTGCCGAAGAAGCAGGTCGAGCCGCGGATGACGGAGATCGCGTCCGGTCAGTGGGCGGGGGGCAGCCTGCGTGAGGCCATCCGCAACATGCAGGCGGCGATGGTGGTGATCACGACGACGGTCGTGGTGACCACGATGACCTGACGCCGCCGGGTCAGCGCCGCCGCCAGCGCAGCGTCAGATACCCCGCACGACCCGGATCCGGTTCCACCTGTGTCCCGTACGCCCGCCCGGCCCGGCTCAGCACCTCGCAGAGCCAGGCGCGGTCGGCGGCCGAGGCGTGCTCCAGCCGCATGCGCCGGGCGTGCAGGGGCGCGATGCGCAGCTCGGTCAGCTCGCCGGTGTCCGGGGCGAGCCTGGGGAAGTACATCAGCCGCAGGTCGCCGCGGTAGCGCTCATAGCCGGTGATGCCCTCGTAGTCGTCGATCAGGTCGCCGCAGCCGTAGAGGATCAGCTTGCCCCGGTATACCTCGATGGGCCTGGGGTGGTGGGAGGAGTGGCCGTGGACGAGGTCCACGCCGCCGTCCACCAGCCGGCGGGCGAACGCGGTCTGGCTCCGCGAGATCCCGAAGCCCCAGTTCGATCCCCAGTGGATCGACACCACGGTCAGATCGCCGTCCTCGCGCACCGCCGCGAGCCGCCGCGTGAGGGCGTCCGCGCTGCGGTCGGTGAGATCGGGTACGAAGTCGACGCCCGGCCTGCCCTCCCCCGCCGCCCAGCGGGACGGGACCCCGGCCGATGCCATCGCGCAGGACAGTACGAGCACCCGGCCGCGACCGTCTGCCACGTCGACGACGGCGGGCCGCCGGGCCGTCGTCGCGTCCCGCCCTGCTCCTGCCGGGCCGAGACCGGCGCGGCTGAGCACGTCCAGGGTCTCCTCCAGGCCGCGGCGCCCGAAGTCGAGCACATGGTTGTTCGCCAGGGCGCATACATCCGGGCGCACGGCCGCCAGAATCGGGACGTTGTCGGGGTGCATGCGGTAGGCGACGGCCTTGCCGGGCACGAAGTCGTCGCTGGTGGTGACGCTGCTCTCCAGGTCGATGACGCGTACGTCGGGGCGCACGGCAGCGAGGATCTCCAGGGCGTCTCCCCAGGGCCACGAGAAATCCACAGGCTGGGGAATGCTGCCGTTGACGGCCTCCGCGAGGGTCACGTAGTCGCGGGCGTCGCGTATGCATTCTTCCCGCAGGGTGGGGTCTCCGGGGTGCGGCAGTATCTGGTCGACGCCCCGGCCCGGCATGACGTCGCCGCTGAGGAATAGCGTGACGGGGGCGGCCCGGACCATGATGCATATTTTCGCACCATCACCATTTTCTCGCCGGACAAGAATACGAGCGCGGTCACTTCAGGAGAGCGGTCTCAGCACTTCGGACGCGGCCGAACGCAGCAGTAGCGGATGTACGAACCGATGCGCGTCGACCGGAGGGAAACGCCATGACAGCGGCCAGGTACGGCCCCCGAGGGCGGGCACCGGTACGTAGCTGATGACGCCCGGAGCCGAGTTGAAGCGGGTCACCCCGCGCGGCCAGGCCCGATGCCCCGTGCTGCCCGCTGGCAGCAGGAAGTAGACGCCCTGCCGGCCGTTTGCCTCCATGACCACGGGTCCGGGGTCGCCGCCCGTCAGCTCCCCGAGGAAGTCGGCGAGCTCGCGCCCCGGCTCCCCGTCCACGCGTACCGCGTCGAATTGGACGCCTGCTTTTCGAAGCTGGAATCCACGGTCGGGGACCCAGCCGATCCTGATTTGGCGAGTTTCTGCAATCACGTATCCAGTCTGGCGGCCAAAGGTTAGCGTTTTCTGTGACACGGCCGAGGTGTGGTGAGTCGGTTGACCAGCGTAAACGCGCCTCGAATCGGGTCGAATTCGGCGTGGCCCGGTAGTGACCGGTTGAGTCCGGTCGAGGCGAACGGTGATCGGTATGGCACGTGCGGAGAACAAGGAAGCGGCGGGTTCGGCGACGCGACTGGTCGCCGAGATGATGCGCAAGATGCGCCTGCGGGCCAAGCTGACACAGCCCCAGCTCGGCGAGCGGATCGGTTACTCGGGGGCGGCGATCAGCGCGGCGGAGACCTGCGCGCAGGCGCCGAGCGACGAGATGCTGGTGGGGCTCGAACGGGAGATCGGGGACGGTCTCGGCTTCTTCGAGGAAGCGCGGGAGCATGTCCGGCGGGAGAAGTATCCGAAGCAGTTCCAGGACTACTCGGGCCTTGAGCAGAAGGCGGTCGGGCTGCATCTGTACTCGACCCTGGTCGTGCACGGACTGTTCCAGACCCCGGAGTACGCGCGGGCGCTGATCGGCGGGGGCTTTCCGCCACTGCCGGAGCAGCGGGTGGAGGAGCTGGTCGAGGCGCGGATGGCGCGGCAGGCGCTGTTCGACCGAGAGCCGGTGGCCCTGATCGAGCTGGTCCTGGAGGAGTCGGTCTTACGGCGCACCATCGGCGGCGGGGAGATCATGCGTGACCAACTGCTGTTCCTGGCGAAGTGCGCCCGGCGGCGCAATGTGACCTTGCAGGTGCTGCCACTGGACGCCGGGATCGGCGGTGAGTACGCGGGCGACGACGGCAACATGACCCTGGTGGAGACCCCGGAACATGACCACCTGGTCTATCTGGAGATCCAGCGCGAGAGCCTGCTGATCAACGACCCCGCAAAGGTCAGTACCTACACCCAGCGGTATGCGAAGATCCGGGCACAGGCCCTGGGCCCTCGTGAATCACTGGGCCGCATCGAGCAGTTGGCAGGAGAGCAGAGATGAACGACAGCCTGCGCTGGTTCAAGTCCAGCTACAGCAGCAGCGGCGGCGGCGAGTGCATCGAGGTGGCCTTCGACTGGCGCAAGTCCTCCTACAGCGGCTCCGGCGGCGGCGAGTGCGTCGAAGTCGCCACCTGCCCCCACGCCGTCCATGTCCGCGACTCCAAGGTCATCGACGGGCCCGCCCTCGCCGTGGAGTCCGGCGTCTGGTCGGCGTTCCTCTCCTGGCAGAGCTGAGCCGTCAGAGCAGCGCCCCGCCCCCGGTGAGGGGAGCCGGGGGCGGGGCAGTCTGAGTGGCCGGGGCGGCTGATGGGCCGCCCCGGTCGCGGGTGGGATCAGCCGAAGCAGTTCGGGACGGGGTTGGTCCCGGGCGCCTCGCAGTTGGTCGGGACGTTGTCGATGATCTTGACCTTGCCGTAGGTGGTGACCTCGCCCAGGTTGTGCACACCACCGGCGGGCTCATCGGAGATGTTGCCGGTCACCTTGGTGTCGATGAGCCGGACCTCGTCACCCTCGCCGACGAAGATGCCGCCGCCCATGGCACCGTTGCCGGGCGCCTGGTTGTTGGAGACCTTCGAGTCGCGGAGCGAGAGCACCGCCTCGTCGTTAAGGTCGGTGTAGATGCCGCCACCATTGGTCGCCGCGGTGTTGGCGTAGATCTTGCTGCCCACGAAGGTCGCCGCTCCCGCACCCTGGAGATAGACACCGCCGCCCACGCCGCTCGCCAGTTCGCCTTCGAGTTGCGCAGTGGTGTTGTACGCGATGGTGCTGTCCCGTACGACGAGCGAGCCCTCGTCGCTGTAGAGCCCGCCTCCGTAGTAGGCGTGGTTGTACACGACGGCGCTCCGGTTGATCTCCGTGGTGCCACCTTCCCCGTCGTAGCTGTTGTAGATACCACCGCCGTAGTACGCGTAGTTGTAGCCGACCAGACTCTTCGAGACCTTCAGCGTCCCCGCGTCGTTGTAGAGGGCGGCGTAGCCGTCGTCGGCGTCGCTGACGTTTCCGGTGATCTTGGACTCGGTGATGTTCAGCTTTCCTTGGTCGTTGTAGACGGCGGCGCCGTCCTCGCCCGTGTTCTTGCTGAGGGTGCTTCTGTGGATGTCGGTGATGCCCTCGTTGTAGATGGCGCCCCCGTTTGACTCCTCCAGATCGGAGGAGTTGCGGGTGAGAGTGACGTGGTCAAGGTGGAGACGGCCCGCGTCGGTCACCCTGATCCCGCCGCCGTCGCTGCCCGACTCGAGCTTGCCGCGGGTGATCGTGAGGTGGCTGAGTTTCAGGTCGCCACCGGGCCCGACGTCGAAGATCCGGAAGCTGTCCCCGTTGGCGGCACGCTGGATGGTGGCGCCGTTGCCGTGGATGGTGATCGGCTGGGTGATCACCGGAAGGCCGTTCTCGTCCTCGTTCACGGTGAGCGTGTACTTGCAGTCCTTCGCGAGGACCAGCTCTCCACCGCTGTCCGAGTTCAGATCGAGGATCGCCACGATCAGTTCGTTGGGGTCGCACTCCACGTACGTCGCGTCGCCGGAGGGGTGACCGCCGTACTTGTCGTCACTCTTGTCGTGGTCGCCCGAATCGCCGTGGCCGTCCTTGTCATGGCCGCTCTTGTGGCCCTCGCCGCCCTTGTCGTGGCCGCCCTTGTCCTTGCCTTTGTCGTGGTCGCCCTTGTCCTTGCCCTTGTCGTGGTCGCCCTTGCTGTCCGTGAGCGCGGCGGTGGCCTGCGCACCGGCCGTCGCCTCGCGATGGTTGACAGCGACGAGCGTGGTGGAGGCCGCCACGGTGGCGAGCCCAGCGGCGGTCATTACCGCCAACTTCCAGTGACGGCTCAGCACCGCCGTCATCGACTGGCGGCGCGGGTCGTCCGCACTCGCGCCAGCCCCTGTGTCCTGTGGTTCAGACATACGACGAGCTCTCCTTCGCGTGACAGACCGTCACACCCCTCGACTCCATGGAGGGGTGAAAGTTAGCCATATCAAAACATATGAAAAGCCTAATATCGGACAATGGGTTAGTCGTGTCTTCAGGGTGTCGGGCACTGGCACATGCCCAGGCATGCGCCCGCCCCCGGTGGTGAGGGGCCGGGGGCGGACGGTCCGGGAGGGGAATGAGCGTGGTGTCAGCCGAAGCAGTTCGGGACGGGGTTGGTCCCGAGGGCCTCGCAGTTGGTCGGGACGTTGTCGATGATCCGCACCTTGCCGGCGGTGGTGACCGTGCCCAGGTTGTGCACGCCGCCCGCCTCCAGGTCGGAGATGTTGCCGGTCACCTTCACGTCGGTGAGCCGGATCCGGTCGTCCTCACCGACATAGATACCGCCGCCGCTGGACTCGTTGCCGGGAGCCTGGTTGCCGGTGATCGCCGTGTCCCGGATCGAGACCGTTTCGTCGTCGGCCAGGTTGGTGAAGACACCGCCGCCATTGCTGGCGGTGGCGACGTTGGCATGGATCCTGCTGCCCTCGATCGTCGCGGAGTCGGCGAGGTGGAGCCCGCCGCCGTTGTTCTCGCTCGCGGTGTTGTAGGCGACGGTGCTGCCGCGCACGCTGAGGGTGCCGAACTCCTGGTAGATTCCGCCGCCCCAGGAGCTGCGGTTGTAGAGGACGCCGCTGTCCTCGACCTCGGTGGTGCCGGAGCTGTAGACACCGCCGCCCTCGTAGGCATGGTTGTGGTCGATCAGGCTCCTGGAGATCTTCACGCTGCCGTCCTGGTTGTAGATGGCCGCGAAACCGTCCTCGATGTCCGAGACATTGCCGGTGATCCTCGACTTGTAGATCTCCAGCTTGCCACCGACGTTGAAGACGGCGGGTCCGTCGTCGCTGACGTTCTTGCTGAGTGTGCTGTTGTGGATGGTGACGACACCCTCGGTGTAGATACCCGCCCCGTCCTCGTCGTTGGCGGTGGCGTTGTCGACGGTGTTGCGGGTGACTGTGACGCAGTCGAGGTCGAGCCGGCCTGAGGCGTGGACGTAGAGCGCCCCACCGCTCTCGTCGGGGGCGGCCTTGCCACGGGTGAGCGTGAGATGGCGGAGTTTCAGATCGCCACCCGCGGCGATCTCGAAGAACCGGAAGTTGTCAGCGTTGGCGGCGCGCTGGATGACGGCGCCGTTGCCGTGGATGGTGATCGGCTGGGTGATCTCGGGCAGGCCGTTACCGCCCTCGTTGGCCGTCAGGGTGTAGGTGCAGTCCTTCGCCAGGACCAACACGCCGCCGGTGTCCGAGTTGAGATCGACAAGCGCCGAGATCAAGGAGTTCGGGTCGCACTCCACATGTGTCGCTTCAGGGTCGTCGTGATGGGCGTACTTGTCGTGGCCACTCTTGTCGTCACCACCCTTGCCACCGTCGGCTCCGTCTGAGCCGCCCTTGCCCTCGTCCCCCTTGCCGCGGGCGGCTCCGCCCTCGGCGCCCTTGCCGTCCGCTAGTGCGGTGGCCGCCTGCGGTGCGGGCTCCTCCGAGTCCGTGGCCGTGACGATCGTCGTGGTGGCCACCACCGTCGCGAAACCGGCAGCCGTGAGTACGGCCGACTTCCAGTGACGGCTCAGCACCGCCGCCACCTGTGATCCTGATTCAGACATCGACGCAGCTCTCCTTCCGCATGACAAGCCGTCACACCCCCGAGGCCCAGGGGATGAAAGTGAGACATATCAAAACACACTAAAAGCTAAATATCGGACAATAGGCCCTGCCGTGTCGGATTTCCGGCCGCAGCCCCCGACACGCGCCCGCCCCCCGCGGGTTGCGGGGGCGGGGGCCCGGGGTGGGGCGGGGGGGTAATCCGGCGC
>NZ_JBHXFA010000012.1:41614-64730 GCF_042724175.1 Streptomyces sp. NPDC127084 | reverse complement strand
AGCCCCGCGCGGCGGGCGGCGGGGGGGGGCGGGCGCCCTGGATGGGCAGGCAGGATCAGCCGAAGCAGTTCGGGACAGGGTTGGTCCCGGCGGCCTCGCAGTTGGTCGGGACGTTGTCGATGATCTTGATCTTGCCGTAGGTCTCGACAGTGCCCTGATTGTTCACACCGCCGGCGGGCGCATCGGAGATATTGCCCGTCACCTTGACGTCGGTGAGCCTGAGCAGGTCGCCGTCGCTGGTGTAGATTCCGCCGCCCGCGCCCTCCTCGCCGGGAGCCTGGTTGTTCACGATCTTGGACTCGCGGATCGAGACCGACTCGCCGTCGGCCAGGTTCGTGTAGACACCGCCGCCACGCCCGGACGCGGCCACGTTGCCGTACACCTTGCTGTTCTCGATCACTGCCGGGCCCTCGAGGTAGAAGCCGCCACCAGCGAAGATCTCCACACCGCGTGCGGTGTTGTAGGCCACGCGACTGTCGCCCACCACGAGTGAGCCGTTCTCGTGGTAGATGCCGCCGCCGTAGTAGCCGTGGTTGTACTCGATGGCGCTCGCGTCGACCTCGGTGGTGCCGGAACTGTAGACGCCGCCGCCGGAGCCTCCGTAGTTGTAGGAGACCAGGCTCTTCCTGAGCGCGAGAGTCCCGTCCTCGTTGTAGACGGCGGCATAGCCGTTTTCGGCGGTGCCGGAGACATTGCCCGTGATCTTGGACTTGATGATCTCGGCCTTGCCCTCGATGTTGAAGAAGGCGGCTCCGCTGTCACTGGAGTTACGGCTGATCTCGCTGTTGCGGACGGTCGCGATGCCCGCGTTGTAGATACCGCCGCCGTCGTCGCTGGCGATGTCGGCGACGGTGTTGCGGGTGACGGTGACATGGTCGAGGTCGAGCCGCCCCGCGGGATTGACGTAGATCGCGCCACCGTCCTCACCATCAGCCGACTTGCCGCGGGTGAGGGTGAGATGACTGAGCTTCAGGTCGCCCCCCGCCGCGACCTCGAAGAAGCGGAACTGGTCGGTGTCGGCGGCGCGCTGGATGGTGGCGCCGTTGCCGTGGATGGTGATCGGCTGGGTGATCTCGGGCAGGCCGTTCACACCGTCGTTGACCGTCAGGGTGTAGGTGCAGTCCTTGGCCAGGACCAACACGCCGCCGGTGTCCGAGTTCAGATCGACAAGCGCCGAGATCAAGGCGTTCGGGTCACACTCCACGTGCGTGGCGTCGGCGTCATCGTGGTGACCGTACTTGTCGCCGTTCTTGTCGTCACCCTTGCCCTTGCCGCGCCCCCCTTCGTCACCCTTGCCCTTGCCCTCGTTGCCTTTGCCCTCGCCACCCTTGCCCTTCTCCTTGGACGCGCCGCCGTCGCCCGCGCCGACCGGCAGGCCCTTTCCGTCCGCGGCGGACGCGGCCGACCGCGCCTCGGGCTGCCCGGTGTGCGTGGCAGCGACGATCGTGGTGGTGGCCGCCACCGTGGCGACACCTGCCGCACCGAGTACGGCCAACTTCCAGTGACGGCTCAGCACCGCCGCCACGTGTGATTCGGACATCTACGCAGCTCTCCTTCTGACAGGCCGCCACACCCCGGACTTCCAGGGTGAAAGTGCGCACATCAAATCACAATAAAAGCGAAATATAGGACAATAACTCTCTTCAGAGTGTCGGGGTCGGCATCCACCCCGTCCGTCCGCCGCCCGCATGCCCAGGCGTGAGTCCGCCCCCGGTTCGGGACACCGGGGGCGGATGGAGGAAAAGGTCTCTACCGAGGGGACAATGCGTCAGCCGAAGCAGTTCGGGACGGGATTGGCGCTGCCCTCGCAGTTGGTCGGGACGTTGTCGATGATCTTGATCTTGCCGTAGGTGGTGATCTCGCCGTCGTTGTGCACGCCGCCGGCCTCCGCGTCCGAGATGTTGCCGATCACCTTCACGTCGGTGAGCCTGGCGATGGACGCCCCGCGGTTGAAGAGGCCGCCGCCTCGGGCGTCGTTGCCGGGCGCCTGGTTGTCGATGATCTGGGTGTCACGGATCGAGGCCACCAGTTCGTCGGAGTCCAGGCTCGCGTTGACCCCACCACCGGTCGCATCGCTCTCGGTGACGGCATTGCCGACGATCTTGGTACCCACGATCGAAGCGGCCCCTGTCAGATCGATACCACCGCCGCTCCCACCCGCGGTATTGCCCTCCACGAGACTGTCGCGCACATAGAGCGAGTCGCCGTCACCTTGGAGGCCACCGCCCGTGGCAGCAGCGAAGTTGTGGGCGAAGGTGCTCTCCTCGACTTCCAACACGCCGTTGTCGGCGTACGCACCCGCACCGTCTTCAGCGGAGTTGTCGCTGACCGTGCTCCTACGGACCTTCATGACCTCTACGTTGTAGAGGGCGGACCTTCCGGTATCGAGGTCAGCGGTGTTGCCGGTGATCTCGCTGTCCTCGATCTCGATTCTGCCCTCGTTGCGGACGGCAGCGCCGTCCTGAGCGGCGTTCCGGTGGAAGACGCTCCTGCGCACGGTGGCGATCCCGCTGTTCAGAAGGCCTCCGCCGTCATCGGCCCCGATATCGTCGACGGCGTTGTCCGTGACCTTGACGTCGTTGAGTTCGAGCCGCCCCGCAGGACTCACCCTGAGCGCGCCGCCATCCTCGTCAGCAGCGCTCTTGCCACGGGTGAGAGTCAGCCGCCGCAGCTTGAGGTCACCACCGGGACCGACATCGAAGAGGCGGAACTGCTCCGCGTTCGCCGCCCGCTCGATCGTCGCCCCATGCCCGAAGATCGAAATCGGCTGAGTGATCTGCGGCAACCCGCTGCCGTCCAGATTCGCCGTCAGCGTGTACGTGCAGTCCTTCGCCAGAACCAGACTCCCACCACGGTCCTCGTTCAGCTTGACCAGAGCCGCGACCAGCGCGTTCGGGTCACACTCCACATACTCCTTGTCGTCATCCCCGTAGCCACCGCGCTTCCTGCCGCCGTAGCCTTCATCACCCTGCCCCCTCTTCTCATGGCCACCCTTGTCACCCTTGCTCTCTTTGCCACCCTTGCCGCCCTTGTCGCCCTTCGAGGAGGCGGACTTCTCCCCGCCCTCCCCGCCCTTGCCCCCTTTGGCTCCCTCTGCCTTCGGCGCGGGCGACGGCGTCTGCGCCTCAGCCGCCCCAGCGCCCGCCACCGAGACGCTCGTCGCGCCGACCAGCGTGACGAAGCCGGCCACCGCCACAACAGCAGCCCTCCAGTGACGGCTCAGCGTCACCGACCTCGCATATCCAGTCATTCGATGCAGCTCACTTTCCCTGTGAGAATCCGTCACACCCCCTCGCGGAACAGGGGCAGGGAGCACACCGAAACACAAATAAAGCCCAATATCCGACAATTACTCCGCGCGTGGGAGAGTCGCGAGGGCTCCCCCAACACTCTCACCCGCCCCCGACTGGATGCCGGGGCGGGCGAGAGTCCCCTCACTGCGGAGCGGACGGTCGTCAGCCGAAGCAGTTGGGAACGGGGTTGGCACCGCCCTCGCAGTTGGTCGGGACGTTGTCGATGATCCTGACCTTGCCGTAGGTCTCGACAGTGCCGTTGTTCTTCACGCCACCGGCAGGTTGGTCGGACAGGTTGTTCGCCACCTTCACGTCGGTCAGGCGCAGGATGCCGTCGTTGGCGTCAACGAAGACGCCGCCGCCCGATGCCGAGTTGCCGGGAGCCTGGTTGCCGGTGATCTTCGAGTCGCGGATCGAGACCGCGTCGCCCTCGTCAACGCTCACGTAGACACCGCCGCCCGTGGCCTCGGTGCTGGTGACGACATTGTCGACGATCTTGGTGCCTTCGACCGTCGCGGGCTCCGTGAGGTCGAGTCCACCTCCCCTCTCGCCGGCGGTGTTGCCCTCGATGAGGCTGTCGCGCAGATAGAGCGGACCGGCGTCACTCTCGATACCACCGCCCTCCAACACGGCGAAGTTGTGGGCGATGGCGCTCTTCTCGATCTCCAGCACCCCGTCGTTGTGCACACCGCCACCGTCGTTGCCGGTGTTGTTGCCGATCAGGCCGTTACGGAACTTCATGGAACCGGAGTTGTAGACAGCTCCGAAACCATCCACGGAATCGGCTGCGTTGCCCGTGATCTCGGTGTGGGTGATCTCCATCTTGCCGCTTTGGTTGTAGATGGCGGCGCCGTCCCGACTTGAGTTCCGGTGGAAAACGCTATTGCGCACCGTGGCGATCCCCTCGTTCAGGAGGCCGCCCGCGTCATCGTTGGCGATATGGCCGGTCGAGTTCTCCGTGACGTTGACGTCGTTCAGCTCAAGCCGTCCCGCGGGACTCACCCTGATGCCGGCAGCGTCCTCCCCCTCGACGGTCTTGCCGCGAGTGACGGTCAGCCTGCGCAGCTTCAGGTCCCCGCCAGCGCCGACATCGAAGATACGGAACTGCTCTGCGTTGGCGGCGCGGGCGATCGTGGCCCCGTGGCCGAAGATCGAGATCGGCTGGGTGATGCGCGGCAGCCCGCTGCCATCCAGGTTGGCCGTGAGCATGTACGTGCAGTCCTTGGCCAGGACCAGACTCCCGCCCCGGTCCGCGTTCAGCTCGGTGAGCACGGAGATCAGCGCGTTCGGATCACACTCCACGTACTCCTTGTCGTCATCCCCGTAGCCACCGCGCTTCCTGCCGCCGTAGCCCTTGTCCCCCTTGGCTCCCCCGTCGCTCTTCCCGGCCTTGTCGCCCTTGCCTCCTTGGCCTTCTTCATCACCCCCGGCTTTCGGCGCGGCGGACTTCTCCTTCGCCTCGCCTCCCTTGCCTCCCTTGACCTCCTCCGCCTTCGGCGCGGGAGACGGCGCCTGCGCCTCGGCCGTGTCCGCTTCCGCGACCACCGCGACGGTCGACATGCCGACCAATGTGGCGAAACCGGCCGCCGTCACCACAGCGGCCCTCCAGTGACGGCCGGACGCCGCCGACTTCGCACGACGCGTCACGCCCGCGCCCGTGCCCCGAGATCCAGACATCCGATGCAGCTCGCTTTCTCCGTGAGAGGCCGTCACACCCCCTCCGGATACAAAAGGGGCGAATAAGCCACACCCCACCATGTGAAAAGCAGAAAATAGGATGATTACTCCATATATGGGGGTGTCGCGCGGTTCGGTGGAGTGGCGCCATACGACGCTCGCCCGCCCCCGGCCTGATGCCGGGGGCGGGCGTGAGGAGTGCCGGGCGGGAACGGACCGTGCGTCAGCCGAAGCAGTCAGGCACGGGGTTGGGGCTGCCTTCGCAGTTGGTGGGCACGTTGTTGATGATGCGGTTCTTGCCGTGGGCTTCGACGGTGCCTTCGTTGTGGACGCCGCCGGCGGGCACGTCGGAGATGTTGTCCTCGACGCTGGTGTCGGTGAGGATGAGCGTGGTGTCCGGATAGACGTGGATACCGCCGCCGAGGCCGCCGGGAGCCTGGTTGCCGACGACCTTCGAGTGGCGGAGCGAGACCGCGCCACCAGTGTTCGCCAGGTTCACCCAGAGGCCGCCGCCCGTGCCTCCGGTGGTGACATTGTCCTTGATCTTGGTGTGCTCGATCACGCCTGGAGCAAGGAGGTTCAACCCGCCCCCAGCGGTACTGGCCACATTCTCCTTGAGAAGGCTCTTGCTCAGGTAGAGGCTGCCGTTCTGGTGATAGATGGCGGCGTCGGAGTTGGAGACGAAGTTGTGCGTGAAGTCGCTTCTCTTGATCCCCAGCACGCCGAATTCGCTGAAAGTGCCGCCACCGTCGAAGGCTTGATTGCCGTCGAACAGGCTGTTCGTGATCTGCGTCGCCCCCCTCTCGTGGAGCAACGCACCACCCCGCCCGGTGGTGAGGTCGGCGAAGTTGCCGACCAGTTCGGACTTGTCGATCTTCAGCTTTCCGTCGAAGCTGTGAATGGCGCCGCCGTCTCTCGCGGTGTTCCCGCTGAGGGAGCTGCGGCTGATCGCGGTGACGCCTTCGTTGTAGATGGCGCCGCCGCTGTCGAGGAAGGTGTCGTCGACGGTGTTGTCGTCGAAGGTGACCCGGTCGGCGTCGAAGCGCCCCGCAGGTCTGACGCGGACGGCGCCGCCGGGGTCATCGGCGGCCGACTTGGCACCCGTGAGCGTGAGGTCGCGCAGTCCGAGGTCCCCACCGGCTCCGACTTCGAAGAAACGGAACTGGTCGGCGTCGGCGGCACGCTCGATCGTGGAGCCGTTGCCATGGATGGTGATCGGCTGAGTGATCACCGGCAGACCGTTGCCGTCACCGTTGGCCGTCAGTGTGTAGGTGCAGTCCTCCGCCAGGAAGAGCTCGCCACCGCGGTCCGCATTGAGTTCGGTGACCGCCTCGGCCAGGTCGGCCGGGTCGCACTCCACATACAGCGTCGCCCCGCCCTCATGACCGTGACGCTGCTTGCCCCCGTGGCCGCCCGCGTCCTCGTTGCCGTAACCGTCCTCGTGATCGCCGTAGCCGCGCCCTCCCTCGCCTTCCGTGTCTTCCTTGTCCCCGCTGCCTCCCTTGTCTTCCTTGTCTTCCCCGCCCTCGTCATCCCCGTAGCCGTGATCAGCGCCGTCGCCCTTCGCCACGGCCGAGGGCGCGTGCGCCTCCGCCGTGTCCGCTTCCGCGACGGCCGGGACACTTGAAGTGCCGACCATTGTGGCGAGACCCGCCGCAGCCACAACGGCCGCCTTCCAGTGGCGACTCAATGCCGCCGGCTTCGCACGACGCGGGAGCCCCGCGCCCGTTTCCCGAGATCCAGACATCCGATGCGCTCTCCTTCTCTATGGCATGCCGTCACACCCCCTCAAAGACCAAAGGGGCAGAGTTGCGCATATCGAAACAGGCGGTAGTCCTTAAATAGGACAATTACTCCACGCGTGGGAGTGTTGGCGTGTCGCCGGGGGAACCGCGGAAATCTGTCGTAGCAACGCACTCGCCCGCCCCCGGGCCGGATGCCGGAGGCGGGCGACAGGTGTGCCGTATCAGAAAGGTGACTCAGCCGAAGCAGTGGAGCCGCCGGGTTGAGGCTGCCCCGCAGTCGGGCGTGTCAGTTCAGGACGACCGGGCGGGGCCCACGACATCGGCCTGACGGAGCTCCGCCAGCAGCTCGGTCTGACCCGCGAGGAGTTCGGTGAGGATCCGGCGGGCCGCGCGCAGCAGCTCGGCGACATCCCCTCCCGCCAGGGCGTAGCTCACGGTGGCGCCATCCCGGATGGAGACGACGATCCCGGAACGGCGCAGCACGGCCAACTGCTGGGACAGGCTCGACGGTTCGATCTCGATGTCGTCCAGCAGGTCGCGTACAGGTACGGGGCCGTGCTGGAGGAGCTCCAGAACCCGAATACGCACCGGGTGCCCGAGCATGCGGAAGAACTCGGCCTTGGCCTGGTAGAGCGGGACCTGCATGGCGAAATCACTCCTGGGCGGGGCGTGTCGTGCGCACCATCCTCCAGCCTCCCGGCCCCGCACACTCAGGCGTTTGCCCTGATCTGGATGTGGCGATGTGGCGACTTGAAGAAATTTTCAAGTCCTGGGTGTGCGAAGGCCGGGAAGCGGTGTATGCGGCTAGACCTCGAGCTCGGCTTCTATGCGCCTGAGCTGGTGGCGGGCCATGGCCAGGTTGGAGTTGCCCTTGTCGAGCACCAGATAGAGGAACAGCCCGTTGCCGGCGCGCCCCCTGAGCAGCCGGATGAGGTGGTACTGGCCGCCGAGGGTGATCAGGACATCCTCGATGTCGTCATTGAGCCCGAGGTGCTCCATGGTGCGGACTTTGGCGCGGATCACATCGGTATTGCCCGCCGCCGCCACCGCCAGGTCGAGGTCCTTGCCACCGCCCAGGGTGCCCAGCGCCATTCCGCTGGTGTAGTCGACCAGGGCGACCCCCAGAGCGCCCTCGATCATCGTCATCGTCTCCTTGAGGGAGACCTCCACGTTTGCCATTCCGGTCCTGCTCCTCGTCATGCTCGTCACAGCGTGCGTTGACCGGGCCTCGAAACTGCCTGCCCGTTCCGTTACGAGGACGCTACGTACTGTGCGCGGGCCGCGGAGAAGAAATTGCGATTACTGGTACATGACATGCGGAAAGTGGATATGATCCGCCGCCCGCCGGCCTGACCAGCCGCTCCAGGCCCGGAACAAGGCGGTGCCCCGGGACGCCAGGGTCCCGGGGCACCGTGTGTTCCTCGCGCGCCTGCGCCTGCCTGGCAGACCTACAGGAACGAGTTGATCTCGATGGTCTCGGTACGGCCCGGACCGACGCCGATCGCCGAGATCGGGGCGCCGGACATCTCCTCCAACGCCTTCACATAGGCCTGCGCGTTCTTCGGCAGATCCGCGAAGGTCTTCGCCTTGGTGATGTCCTCGGACCAGCCCGGGAGGTACTCGTAGACCGGCTTCGCGTGGTGGAAGTCCGTCTGCGAGTACGGCAGCTCCTCGACGCGCCGGCCGTCGATCTCGTACGCCACACACACCGGGATCTGCTCCCAGCCGGTGAGCACGTCCAGCTTGGTGAGGAAGAAGTCGGTGAGGCCGTTCACCCGGGTCGCGTAGCGCGCGATGACCGCGTCGAACCAGCCGCAGCGCCGGTCACGGCCGGTGGTAACACCGCGCTCGCCTCCGATACGGCGCAGTGCCTCACCGTCCTCGTCGAAGAGCTCGGTCGGGAACGGACCGGCGCCGACACGGGTGGTGTACGCCTTGAGGATGCCGATGACCCGGCTGATCTTCGTCGGGCCGACGCCCGCGCCGGTGCAGGCACCGCCCGCCGTCGGGTTGGACGAGGTGACAAAGGGGTACGTGCCGTGGTCGACGTCGAGCAGGGTGCCCTGGCCGCCCTCGAAGAGCACGACCTTGCCCTCGTCCAGCGCGTTGTTCAGGATCAGGGTGGTGTCGGCGACATACGGCCTGATCTTGTCGGCGTAGTCGAGCAGCTCCTCGACCACACGCTCCGCCTCGATGGCGCGGCGGTTGAAGACCTTGGCGAGGAGCTGGTTCTTCTGCTCGAGCGCCGCCTCGACCTTCTGCATCAGGATCGACTCGTCGTACAGGTCCTGGACCCGGATGCCGACGCGGTTGATCTTGTCGGCGTAGGTGGGTCCGATACCGCGGCCCGTCGTTCCGATCTTCCGCTTCCCGAGGAACCGTTCCGTCACCTTGTCGAGGGTGACGTTGTACGAGGTGATCAGATGGGCGTTACCGCTGATCAGGAGCTTGGACGTGTCAACGCCGCGCTCGTTGAGCCCGCTCAGCTCGGAGAGCAGGACAGCCGGGTCGACCACCACACCGTTGCCGATGACCGGGGTACATCCCGGCGAAAGGATTCCGGAAGGGAGGAGGTGGAGCGCATACTTCTGGTCGCCGACCACCACAGTGTGGCCGGCGTTGTTACCACCCTGGTAACGCACCACATAGTCCACAGATCCACCGAGGAGGTCGGTGGCCTTTCCCTTGCCTTCGTCACCCCACTGAGCACCGAGCAGCACAAGTGCGGGCACAGGCGTACACCCCTTCCGGGCGGGGCATGTCCAAGGTCGGGGGCCTGAGCCGCCGACCGGTGTTTGCCCCGGAATAGACGAAGCCCCTGGCGCAATAGCGCAAGGGGCTCTTGCACAAAGATGCTACCCGAGGAAGGACCGAGGTGTCGGCTCACGACCAGCTCTTGGTGGTCATCGACCCGGTCGCCCGCCGTTTTGACGGCGAGTCCGTTCGTATCGCGAAAGATGTGCTGTGCGCGAGCGCAGATGTGAAGATCTGCCTTCCGGACGGCCCCGGGGAGTTCGCCCGGACCCTGGAACGCAGGGGCGCCCGGCGCCCCGTCGTGATCGGTGACGACCGCGCGCTGCTGCGGGCCGTGTCGGCCCTGCACCGGGCGCGCGGGCTCGCGGATGAGGCTCTGTCGGTGGTGCCGGTCGGGGACGGGGCGTCGGTGGAGCTGGCACGTTCACTGGGAGTGCCGACCGGGGCGGTGGCAGCGGCCCGCGCCGTGCTGGACGGCGCGGCACGTGAGCTGGACCTGCTGGTGGACGACAGCGACGGGGTGGTGCTGGGGGCGGTACGCATCCCGGCCACGGTGTCGCGCATTTCCGCCGCCGCCGGGAGTCCCGGCGGGGCGTCGGTCTGGGACGCATGCCGTTCCTTGGTCCGCACCCTCGTCCGACCCGCCCCGCTGCCCCCGTCACCACCGCCGCGATCCGGCGTCGGACGGCTGCGTGTCGAGGCGGACGGGGTACTGCTGCACGATCTGGACGAGCCGGTCGAGGACGTACGGGTACGAACCGGGGACGGCGCCGCCGAGGTCATCGTCCGCGGCGGCGAGGGCGCGGACCCGGTCCGGGTCCTCGCCGAGGCGGTGACGGTCTCCGGTGCTGACTTCCGCTACCGCGCGGACACCAGGATCACGGGCCCGGTGCGCAAGCGGACCTGGACGGTGCGGGCGGGGGCCTGGTCGCTGACGCTTCCGGCGCGATGAGGCCGTCAGGCGGTAAGGCGCTGAGGCGGAACGCCTGTCGGGCGTACACCCGACAGGTCAGCGGTTACGACGCTCCGAAGACGCGCTCGCGGTGTTCGCGCCAGCGGCGCATCATCCCGGCCAGCTCGCCCTCCATGAACTCGAAGAACTCCAGCGACTCGGCGAGCCTGCGCCCGGCCGGGGTGGTCGCGCCGATGGTGGCGACACCGTCGCGGAAGGTGTGCTCCCAGCGCTTGAGCACGTTGTCGCGGTTGGCGAGCGCTTCGAACCACTGGTTGCTGTGCACGCGGTAGCGGTCGCGGCGGGAGCCCGGTTCGCGTTCGCGGGAGACCATGTCGACCTGGGAGAGGTAGCGGATCGCTCCGGAGACCGCGGCGGGGCTGACTTTCAGCCGCTCGCTCAGCTCGGCCGAGGTCAGCACTCCCGCTTCGCTGGAGAGGATCGCCGCGAAGACCCGGGCGGGCATCCGGGTCATGCCCGCCTCGACCAGCTGCGCGGCGAAGCGCTCGACGAAGTCGGACACCGCCTGCGGGACTCGTTCCTGCGGATCGGCCGGGTCCGTCTGCTCGGCTCTGTCGGCTTGGTCGGCTTGGTCGGTTTGGTCGGTCACCACCGGATTCAACTCCCCTGCTCACCGCCTCACCATGGCTGCGCCAAGTTTATATGCTTCCTTAACTTCACAATTTCGTGAAACCAGCTGGGTCGGTCGGCTCAGAGCTCGACCAGCAGCTCCCGTACCCCCCTGATCACAAACCCCGGCTTCCACTCCGGCTCAGCCGCCAGCCGCATCCCCGGCGCCTCGCGCAGCAGCTCTCCGAAGGACGCGGCCAGTTCGATCCGGGCGAGCGGAGCGCCCAGGCAGTAGTGGATACCGGCGCCGAACGAGATATGCGGATTGTCGGGTCGGGCGAGATCCAGCTCATCGGGACGCTCGAAACGAGCCGGGTCGCGGTTGGCGGAGCCGAAGAGCAGCGCCAGTTCCGAGCCCCGGGGGATGGTGGTCCCGTCGATCTCGACGTCGTCCAGCACCCAGCGTTCGAAGAGCTGGAGGGGGGTGTCGAACCGCATCAGCTCCTCCACGGCTGTCGGCAGTTGCGAGTGGTCGGCCCGCAGCCCGGCCAGCTGCTCCGGATGGCGGAAGAGGGTCCACCAGCCGTTCGCGGTGGTGTTGACGGTCGCCTCGTGCCCCGCGTTCAGCAGCAGCACACAGGTGGAGACCATCTCCTGTTCGCTGAGCCGGTCGCCCTCCTCGTAGGCGGCGATCAGCGCCGAGATCAGGTCATCGCCCGGGGCCTTGCGCCGCTCGGCGATCAGGCCCCGCAGATACTCCGAGAACTCGACCGAGGCCCGGACGGCGCGGGCCGCCGTCTCGTCCGTGGGATTCAGCTCGTACATCCCGCAGATGTCCGCCGACCAGGGCCTCAGCAGCACGCGATCCGCCTCCGGAACGCCCAGCATCTCCGCGATGACCGCCACCGGCAGCGGCTCCGCGACCTCGGCGAGCAGGTCGCCGCCGCCGTCCTTCACCAGCCGCCCCACCAGCTCGGCGGACAACCGCCGCACCGTGGGCTCCAACGCCTGAACGGTCCTGGGCGTGAACGCCTTGGTCACCAAGCGCCGGATTCGGGTGTGGTCGGGGGCCTCCAGATCCAGCAGCCCGTGGTCGTTGAGGGTGTGGAACGGCTCATGGGCGGCCGGCGGGGCGACACGCCCGAACTCCTCATGAGTGAAGCGGTGCAGATACGTCCGCCCGAGGCGCCGGTCGCGCAGCAGCGCCGAGACGTCCGCGTAGTGCGGCACCAGCCACTGCCGTGTCGGCTCGAACCAGTGCACCCGCCCTGCGGCGCGCAGCTCCGCGTACGCCGGGTAGGGGTCGGCGGCGAAGGCGGCGGACCAGGGAGCGAAGCGTGAGGCGGCGGGCCCTGAGGGGGCGGGGGCGTCCATGGAGGGACGCTAGGGTCAGCGGACGTAGTTCTTCAAGACCTCTGTGTCGAGCGTGATGCCGACCGGGTCGGGGAGCACGACCTCGGCACCGAAGGCGACCTTGTGCACGTCGCGGTAGCCACGGCTGCCGCCGTCGGGGTGCGGATCGCTGTGCACGGTGACCGTGCTGTCGTCGCGGTCGATCAGCAGGTAGACGGGGATGCCCGCGTCGGCGTACGCGAGGGGCTTCTCCTCGCGGTCGCGCTTGTCGGTGTCGCTGTCACTGTCGCTGTCGTACGAGGTGACCTCGACGGTCATGAGGACACCATCCGGGTTCGCCCACTCGCCCTGACCGGCGAAGGTCCCCCTTGGCGCAAGGGAGCCGTCCGGTCTGGCTCGACCCTTACGGTAGGAAGCCAGCTTCAGGCCCTGCTCGCCGAACAGCCACATGCCGGCCCCGACCTGCATGCAGCGTTCCTGAAGCCAGCTCATGATCTCGCCGTGATCACCGTCAGGCACGCGCTTTTCCCCGATCCGCCCGTTGATGAACTCCAACCTGACGGCGTCATCGGACTCTTTGGCGGTGAAATCGGCGATCTTCTCGAACTGTTCCACCGTCAACTGCGACATGGGCTCGGCCATAACCGTCATGGTGCACTCCTTCCAGTGCTCACGCCAGCATGGCCGTTTCACTCCCCCATCAGGACGATTCCCCTGATGATCACCCAGATGAGGGAAATCCCCCACTTCGACTACCCCTACCTACCCCGGCGTGACCAGCCTCGCCTCATACGCGAACACCGCCGCCTGCGTGCGGTCCCGCAGCCCCAGTTTCACCAGGATGCGGCTGACATGCGTCTTGATCGTGGACTCCGCGACCACCAGATGCGAGGCGATCTCCGCGTTCGACAGGCCCTGGGCGATCAGCACCAGCACCTCCGTCTCGCGCTCCGTCAGATCACCGATCTGGGCCATAGCCGGAAGCCGGGGCGAGGTGGAGATCCGGGAGAACTCGGTGATCAGACGGCGGGTGACGGTCGGCGCCAGCAGCGCCTCGCCGGCGGCCACGACCCGTACACCGTCCGCCAGCTGCCGGGCCGAGGCGTCCTTGAGCAGAAAGCCGGAGGCCCCGGCGCGCAGGGCCTGGTAGACGTACTCGTCCAGGTCGAAGGTGGTGAGGACCAGCACCTTCGCGTCGGAGTCCGCGGCCACGATCTCGCGGGTGGCCTCGATGCCGTTGAGTTCCGGCATGCGGATGTCCATCAGGACGACGTCCGGGCGCAGCGCCGCGACCTGGGCCACCGCCTGGCGGCCGTTGACCGCCTCACCGATGACCTCGATGTCCGGCATCGCGTTCAGCAGCACCGAGAAGCCTTCACGGACCATCGCCTGGTCGTCCACGATCAGTACGCGGATGCTCGTGCTGTCGCCGGCGCCGGTCATGCGGTCTCGTCCTTCGGGACGGGGAGATACGCGGCCACCTCGTAGCCGCCGTCGTCGGCGGGACCGGCGGTCAGCTCGCCGTTCAGCATGGTCACACGCTCCCGCATTCCGGTGAGGCCGTGGCCCGAGCCCGGGGACGGCTTGCTCAGCCGGTCGGCCGGGCCGTTCACGATCCGCAGACCCAGACCGCCCAGCACATACGAGACCTCGACCTTGGCCGAGGCGCCGGGCGCGTGCCGGAGCACGTTGCTCAGCGCCTCCTGGATGATCCGGTACGCGGAGAGCTCCACGCCCTGCGGCAACTCGCGGACCGCGCCGGTGATCGCGAGACTCACCTCAAGGCCCGCGTCGCGGACGTTGTCGAGCAGCCCGCCGAGATCGGCGGCGGCGAGGGTCGGCTGCGGGGCGTCGGGAGCCTCGTAGTCCTCGGCCCGTACGACACCGAGGACGCGGCGCAGCTCGGTGAGCGCGGCCACCGCGTTCTCACGGATGGTGACGAACGCCTGCTCCAGCTCCGGGGGCGGGTTCTCCACCCGGTAGGGCGCGGCCTCCGCCTGGATCGCGACCACCGACATATGGTGCGCCACCACGTCGTGGAGTTCGCGGGCGATGGTGGTGCGCTCCTCCAGCAGGGTGCGCCGGTCACGTTCGACGGCGGTGACACTCTGCTGTACGGCGACCTCCTCGCGGGCCTGGCGCCGCACATGCCACGAGGTCACGATGAGCAGGGACATCGCGGAGACGATCAGCATCGGCGCGGTGTTCGAGCCGTAGTAGCCGTTCGGGCTCAGCACCGCGCCGGCGAACGTGCCGTACACACCGGTCAGCAACCACATCCAGGCGGCGGTGCGGGGCCGGGTCCGGAAGGCGACGACCGTGAGCACCGTCAGATGCGTCATGAACGAGGGCATCGACCAGGGCCAGTCGCTCCAGCCCGACACGACCAGGGAGACGAACGGGGTGGAGGCCAGCGACAGCCAGAACGCGGCGACCGGCCTGACCAGCGTCAGCAGCACGGCCGCGGCGGGTACGAAGAGCACGAGCGCGTGCGCCTCGCTGCTCTCGTAAGGGCGCACGGCCACGGTGTAGCCGGCGCTCACGACGAGGAACGCGGCGAAGCCCACCAACGCGTGCCGGATCCAGACGGCCCAGTCGCGCAGCCGCCTGCCGGGGAGGCGGCGGATCACCGGGCCGTCCTTCCCGAGCGGCGGAAGCGGCCGGTAAGCGAGGACGTCGTGGGCAAGGTCCTCGCGAAGGCCCCGCAGCAGTCCCATGGCCACGCGGATCTCGGGGCTGCGGCTGTCGGTGCTTCCGGGCTTGGGGCTGCGGTCTCCGGCGCTGCCCGCCCGGGGGTCGGGTATGCGCTGGGTGGTCTGCGAATCGGTCACGTCAGCCAAGGTACGGTGACCGGCGCGCAGGGGCGTCACCTGCGATGCGGATCCTTGTGTATCCGTCCCAAGTACTACGCGGCCGACCGACGGGGTCACGGGCGGCTACCGGGCGACCGGCCGCGTCACAGGCGGACCACCGGACGACCGGCCGCGTCACAGGCGGACCACCGGACGACCGGGCTCTGAGACCCTGCTACCGGACCAGGCTGTGCGGCGCGCTACCAGGCGAGCTGGGCGATCTCCTCCGCGACCACGGCGCAGGCGTCCGACGCCGGATCGATCAGCGGGAAGTGCCCGACCTCTTCGAGGAGCGTGAAGCCGACCGTCTCGCCCGCCTTCGCCGCAGCGTCGGCATACGCCTCGGCGACGGCCGGTGGGACGACGGTGTCGGTACGGCCCTGGACGATGGTCGTCGCGATGCCGGTGGGCAGCAGCGATGCCGGGTCCGCGCAGGTCAGGCGCTCTTCGAAATGCTCGCCCGGGCCCAGGAGCTGGGGCACCGCCCCGCCGCACACAGTCAGCTCGGTCGCCCGCCGTAGGTCCGCGATGGGCGCGAGCGCGACGACTCCGCGCAGCGCGGGCGGCGCCGCGAGCCGCCAGCCGGCCGGAGCTCCGACGGGCAGCACATGCCGGGCGGCGGCCCACAGTGCGAGATGGCCGCCCGCGGAGTGCCCGGTGATGACGGTCCGCCGCGGGTCCGCCTGCGGCAGCGTCGCGGCGGCCAGGCGGGGCAGCGCGTCCAGCGCCGTCGCGATGTCGTCGAACGTGTCCGGCCAGCGCCCGGCCACGGGCCCGGTGGCGGCGGCATGGGCATCGGGATCCCGCTGCTGGGGCAGGGCGGCGCCTCTGCGGTACTCGACATTGGCGACGGCGAAGCCGCGCCGGGCGAGGAAGTCGGCGAACGGCGTCACATGCTGCCGGTCATACGGCGCCCGCCACGCCCCGCCGTGCAGTAGCACGACCAGCGGCGCCCGGTCCTGGCCGCCGCGCGGGGCGTAGAAGTCGACCTTCTGGTCCGGGTGTTCGCCGTATGCGGCGGTGGCGTCGGGAGCGACGGACGGATGCGACAGGGCCGAGCTCTCCTCGGCGGCGTCACGAGCGGCGGCGGCGCGGGAAGTCGCGTCGCGTCCTTCGTCGTCCGGGGCGGGGTCCCGCATGGCGCTCCAACCTTTCGGTACGGGGCCGAATCGACCCGGCCAGCCGGGACGGTACCAGGCACCTGAGCCCCGGGGTCAGGTGCGGGCGATCTTCGAGCAGTCCGCGTCCTCGCCGACTTCGCGGTGCCTCCCGCCCGGCGTCGGGCCGGGGCCGCCCAAGCCCTCGTGAAGCCCGCGGCAGGCTCCACGAGACGGGAGCAGACAGCTCCTCGCCACGGACTTTCGGATGGCTCCGACGACGCCGCGGGTTCCCGCAGGCTCCTGCCGCAGCCGGGGGTGCTTCCCGGGCCCGCTCTGCGGGAGCCGCGGGCCCGGGGAAGCCGCCGTGCGGGGCAAGAGCACCTCCACCACACCAGGGTGAGCCTGCGAACCGGGTGCGTGCGGATCAGGCGCTGCGCCATTCGTCGGTGACGCAGCCCATTTCGTAGTACCACCATCCGTGTTCCTGCCCGTGGCGCAGAACCGCCTTGATTCCGGTGAAGTCGGCGCAGGCCGGTGCGTTCAGGGCCACCATGGGAAAGTCCTCGCTGAAGACCTCGCCCCCGAGCCCGAACTGCGCGAACCGCTGCTGGACCGCCTGGGGGCTGCGCCCCAGCGGGCCGCTCGGAACTGCAACAACCCGGATCGTGCAGTTGCCGGAAGCACTGACCCTCCCGACCGCCCAGTGCACCCCGTCCGCGTCGGTCCGGAACCGCACCACGTCACCCTCGGCCACGCCGTCCTGAAGAAAAGGAACACTCTGCACCCGGGCCGTGTCCGCACTGAGCCTGATCGCCCACAGGCCCTCGGTGTCCTGCGGGAACCACCCCTCGCGAGGAGCGAACCGGAACCAGACCTTGATCTGCTCTACCGAACTGCCCATGACGGGCATCATGCGCCATCGCCATACGGCGCAGGGGATCGGCACCCGCGCCACAGGACGCGAACCAAGGGCAAGCCGAGGGCCCACGGCGACCCCGCGGCGCGGCTCGCGGGAGCCACCGCAGTCCCCGACACGCACCCGGCCGAGGCGAACGCGATGCCCGCCCCGGCCGAATCCGGGCCACGCCGCGCTCAGTCGCGCGGCGCCGCCGGCACCTGCGTCAGCACTTCTGCCAGCACTCGCGCCGCCCGTTCCGCGTCCGCGAAGCCGACGTACAGCGGGGTGAAGCCGAAGCGCAGCACATCAGGGCGGCGCAGATCGCCGACCACGCCGCGTTCGATCAGCGCCTTCATCACGGCGGGTGCCTCCGCGCAGGACAGCGCGACCTGGCTGCCCCGCTCCGCGTGGGCGCGCGGGGTCAGCGAGGTGACCCTGCCCTCGGGGGCGTACGCCTCGACGCACTCCAGGAAGAAGTCGGTCAGGGCCAGCGACTTGGCGCGGACCGCCGCTATCGGGACTCCGTCCCAGACGTCGAGCGCCGACTCCAGCGCCAGCATCGAGAGGATGTCCGGCGTGCCGACCCGGCCGCGCGGCGCGCCGTCCGCCGCCGTGTAGCCGGCGGCCATGGCGAACGGGTCGGCGTGCGAGTTCCAGCCGGGCAGCGGGGAGTCGAAGCGGGCCTGGTGCCGCTCGGCGACGTACAGGTACGCGGGCGCGCCGGGGCCGCCGTTGAGGTACTTGTAGGTGCAGCCGACCGCGAGGTCCACGCCGTGCTCGTCCAGCCCGACGGGCAGCGCTCCCGCGCTGTGGCACAGGTCCCAGACCGCCAGCGCGCCCGCGTCGTGGACGGCCGCGGTGAGGGACGGCAGGTCGTGCAGCCGGCCGGTGCGGAAGTCCACATGGTTGATGAGCGCCGCGGCCGTACGGGGCCCGAGCGCGGCGGGCAGCTCGGACGGAGCGACCGGCACCAGCCGGCGGCCGGTCAGCCGGGCGGCGGACTCGGCGATATAGCCGTCCGTGGGGAAGGTGGTGGCGTCGACCACGATCTCGTCGCGGGCGTCGTCCGCGACGATCCGGACCGCCGCGACCACGGCCTTGAAGACGTTGACGCTGGTGGAGTCGCCCACCACGATCCGGCCGGGCGCCGCGCCGACGAGCGGGGCGATCCGGTCGCCGATCCGCTCGGGTGCCGTCCACCAACCGCTCTCGTCCCACGAGCGGATGAGCAGCTCGCCCCATTCGCGGCTGATGACATCGGCCAGCCGGTCGGGGACATGGCGGGGCAAGGCGCCCAGCGAGTTCCCGTCCAGGTAGACCGTGCCGTCGTCAAGGGCGAACAGTTCGCGGCGCTTGGCCAGTTCGTCCGCCGCGTCCAGCTCCGCAGCCTTGGCTATCAGCGATGCCTCAGACATGGCTGCGCGCCGTCCACAGCTCGGGGAACACGCTCTTCGCCGCGCGCTTCTCCAGCCAGGCGACCCCGGCCGAACCCCCGGTACCGGCCTTGGCGCCCATGGCCCTGCGAGTGGCCACCAGATGGTCGTTGCGCCATCGCCACACCAGCTCGCCGACATCGGTCAGCGCCTCGCCGAGGCGTACCAGTTCGGCGTTCTGGTCGGCGCCCTCGTACACGGACGCCCACACCCGCTCCACCTCGGGCGACGGCTCATAGCGAAGCGCCAGGTCCCGGTCGAGCACCTCCCGCGGCACGGGCAGCCCGCGCCGCGCCAGCAGCCGCAGCACCTCGTCGTACAGGCTCGGCTCGTGCAGCGCCTTCTCCAGCTCGGCGTGCACGCGCGGGGCGCCGCGGTGCGGGACCAGCATCGACGCCGACTTGTCGCCGAGCAGGAACTCCATGCGCCGGTACATCGCCGACTGGAAGCCCGAACCCTCGCCGAGCGCACTGCGGTAGGCGTTGAACTGCACGGGGGTGAGCTGGGCGAGCGGACGCCAGGACGCGTTCAGCGCGTCCAGCTCGCGTACGGACCTCTTGAGCGCGTCCATCGCGACAGGCAGGTCGTCGCGGCGCAGGGCGTGGGACGCGGTTTCCCACTCATGGACGATGACGGTGAACCACAGCTCCATCACCTGGGTGGTGACCAGGAAGACCATCTCGCCGGGGTCGTCGGACCGCGGGTGCTGGAGATGGGTGAGGACATCCGCCTGGACGTAGTCCTCGTACGGGGTGGTGCCCGCGAAGTCGAGATTCGGGGTGACCGAACCGGCTCCGGAGGCATCGGGATACTGCGACATCGCTGTCTCCTGACACATGTGTCCGGGTAGCGGTCCGCCCCTCCCTTGGTGGTCTCGGAGCCCCGGTCCCCTCCGGGCATCATAAACACGGGCCCCAGGGGTAACGCGAGGGGCGAGCACCCGGAAAGGTGCCCGCCCCGTTCGCTACCCGCTGGTATGAACCCGCTGGTCAGTGGCGCCGGTCAGGTCAGCGTCGATCAGGTCCGCGCCGGTCAGCCCAGCGTCTGCGCCGCGGTCTCGGAGGACTCACGCAGGAACGTGGCGCAGCGCTCGTACTCCTCCTGCTCGCCGATCGCCTGGGCGGCACGGGCGAGCGCGTACAGGGCACGCAGGAAGCCCCGGTTCGGCTCGTGCTCCCACGGCACCGGGCCGTGGCCCTTCCAGCCGTTGCGGCGCAGGGCGTCGAGACCCCGGTGGTAGCCGGTACGGGCATACGCGTACGACTCGACGGGCCGACCCGCCTCGAACGCGTCGTCGGCGAGCTGCGCCCAGGCGAGCGAGGACGCCGGGTACTTCGCGGCGACATCGGCGGGCGCGGTGCCCGCGGCGAGCAGCTCCCGGGGCTCCGGGTCGTCGGGAAGCCGGGTGGGGGGCGGTCCCCCGAGCAGGTTTTCGTGGATGGACATGGCTTCAGTGTCACAGAACCGGGGGCCTGGCAGCGTCACCCCTCCTCGATGCCCCGCTCGCGGCCCGGTGCACGCTCCACCGGGCTCTCCAGCGCGGGCGCCCCGACCCCGCACTGCACCTTGCACTCGGGGTGGCAGCACGGCAGTGCCGGGCGGCGCACCAGCGTGAAGGCGAGCGCCGCGCCCAGCACCAGGACGCCCGCGCACAGCGGCATAGCCCGGCGGAAGGTCGCCGCGAACTCCTCCGGTACGCGGTACGCCTCCGGGCCCATGCCGACCAGCAGTGGCAGCGCGGCCACCGCCAGCAGGCCGGCGGCGCGGGCGGCGGCGTTGTTGACGCCGCTCGCGATCCCCGCCCGCGCGGTGTCCACGGAGGCCAGCACCGTCGCGGTCAGCGGGGCGACGAGCGTGACCATGCCGAGGCCCAGCACCAGCGTGGCGGGCAGCACGTCCGCCGGATACGAGGCGTCCGGGCCGACCCGCAGCATCAGCAGCATTCCGGCGGCGCAGACCAGCGGGCCGACCGTGAGCGGGATACGGGGGCCGACGCGCTCGCCCAGCGCGCCCGAGCGTGCGGAGAGGGTGAGCATCAGCAGGGTGGTGGGGAGCAGGGCGGTGCCCGCGGCGAGGGCCGAGTAGCCCGCGACGACCTGGAGCTGGAGAGCGGCGAGGAAGAAGAACCCGCTGAACGCCGCGTACACGCACAGCGTGACCAGGTTGACGGCGGTGAACTGGCGCGAGGAGAAGATCGACAGCGGCAGCATGGGCTCGTCCCGGCGCCGCTCCACGGCCACGAACGCGACCCCTGCCGCCACCCCGGCCACGCCCGCCCACCAGGACATGTCGATGAGCCCGTACGTCACCAGCGCGAGGCTGAGCGCCCCGAGCACCGCACCGAGCACGTCGAACCGGCCGTGGGCACCCGGGTCCCGCGACTCGGGGACATGCCGCAGCGCGACGGGCAGGCATACGGCGGCCAGCGGGACGTTCAGCAGGAACACCCAGCGCCAGCCGGGGCCGTCGACCAGCCAGCCGCCGACGAACGGGCCCACGGCCGCGCCGACCCCGCCGAAACCGGACCACAGGCCCACGGCGCGAGCCCGGTCGTCCGGGTGGAAGGCGGCCTGGATCAGCGCCAGCGAACCCGGGGTGAGCAGCGCCCCGCCGACGCCCTGGAGGGCCCGCGCGATGATCAGCAGCGTCGCGTTCGGCGCGAGTCCGCACATCAGCGAGGCCAGCGCGAACCACGCCACACCGATCACGAACACCCGCCGCCTGCCGTAGCGGTCCCCGAGCGCCCCGCCCAGCAGGATCAGCCCGGCGAGGGTCAGCATGTAGGCGTTGACCGTCCACTGGAGCCCGGCCAGGTCCGCGCCGAGGTCGTCACCGATGTGCGGGAGCGCGACGTTCACGACGGTGGAGTCCAGCATGGCCATGCTGGACCCGAGGACGGTCGTCAGGACCACCCAGCGGCCGGCCGCGGTCGCGAGCCGGATGTCCATGTGGCCAGCGTAGGTTTCCCGGGCCCGCCCGGCGCGATGGGCCTCGCGGTCAGGGGCCGGTGGCCAGGGCCCCGTGATCGGCTATCCGCTGCGGCGTGGGGGCGAGGCCCGTACACCCCAGCCCGTCGGGTGCCCCTGCCCCACGGGTGCGGGGATGGGGTACACCGCGAGGCGACGCGCCCCGTGCAACGGGGGACCCGGCCTCAGATCAGCCGGGTCAGGGCGCTGACCAGCGCGTCCGCGCCATGCTCCACCTTGCTCCGCGGGCATCCCACGTTGACGCGGACGAAGCCGTCCGCCCCGTACACCGCCCCCCGCATCATCGCCACACGCTCACGCTCGATCAGCTCGCGCTGGAGGGCCTCATCGCTCACGCCCAGGGCCCGCAGGTCGATCCATGCCAGATACCCGGCCTGCGGCGGAACCCAGCCCAGCGCGGGGAATGCCCCGTTCAGCCGCTCGGCGAGCAGGCGCAGGTTCCCCGCGACATAGCCCCGTGCGGCGTCCAGCCAGGGGGCGCCATCCCGGTAGGCCGCGATATGTGCCGTGAGCGAGAGGACCGACGGGGAGGCCAGCCCCTCGCCCGTCTCCATACGGTCGGTGAACGTCGCCCGCTCGCCGGGGTCGCCGATGATCCCGTAGGAACCGTTCAGCGCCGGGAAGTTGAACGCCTTGGAGGCGGAGCTGATCAGCGCCCAGCGTCCCTCTTCCGGTGCGAAGCGCGACCACGGCAGATGCCGGTGCCCGTCGTGGACGAAGTCGGCGTGGATCTCGTCGCTGATCACGGTGACTCCGTGTCCGGCCGCCAGCCGGGCCGTCTCCGCCAGCTCGGGCTCCGTCCACACCCGGCCCGTCGGATTGTGGGGCGAGCACAGGATCAGCACCTTCGTGTCGGGGCGGGCCAGCTCCCGCTCCAGCGCCGCGGCATCCCCCAGCGGCACCCCGCGCAGCTCCCGGCCGAGCCCGGTCACAGCCTTGCGGAAGCCGTCGTATGTGGGGGTGTGCACGGCCACACCTTCGCCGGGCAGCGCCCACATCCGCAGGAGCTGGGAGAGCTGGTTGAGCACGGAGGGCCCGTACACGATCTGCTCCGGGTCGATCGCGGTGCCGTGGCGGCTCTCGTACCAGGCACCTATCGCCTCGCGGAACTCACTCAGACGCCAGTCCGTGTAGCCGAACACCCCGTGCGCGAGCCGTTCCCGCAGCGCGTCCAGCACCGGGGGCGCGGACGGGAAGTCCATGTCGGAGATGGTGAACGGCAGCAGCCCGTCCACACCGAAGCGGTCCGCGACACCGTCCCACTGGACGCATGCGGTGCCCCGGCGGTCGATCGGCTTGTCGAAGTCGTACGTCGTCGCCATCGTCATGGCCCTTTCTTGCTTCCCCGTTCCCCTGATTCCCCGTGTCTCTGTTCCCCGTGCCCGTGGCCCCGTGGCCCCGGGCAGGACGATGGGGCCCGCCCCCGGGCGGGGGCCAGGGGCGGGGGCGCCCCCCCGCCCCCACTCGTAGGCGGGCGCGGGCCCCCGCGCGCGCCACCGCCC
>NZ_JBHXFA010000012.1:26158-41604 GCF_042724175.1 Streptomyces sp. NPDC127084 | reverse complement strand
GCCCCCCGGCCCCCGGGCCCCCCGTGTTGGGGGCCCCCGGGGCGCGGCCCCGGGGGCCCGGGGCCCGCCCCCCCCCCCCCCCCGGGGCGGGCGCGGGGTGCCGGGCCTCCCCACTGCCTACTTGAGCTTCGTGCCCGCGGAACGCAGTGCCTGGCAGGCCTCCAGGACACGCGCGGCCATGCCCGCCTCAGCCGACTTGCCCCAGCTGCGCGGGTCGTAGGTCTTCTTCGAGCCGACCTCGCCGTCGACCTTCAGCACACCGTCGTAGTTCCTGAACATGTGGTCCGCGACGGGACGCGTGAAGGCGTACTGGGTGTCGGTGTCCAGGTTCATCTTCACCACGCCGTTCTCCAGTGCGGTGGCGATCTCCTCGGCCGTGGAGCCGGAGCCGCCATGGAAGACGAAGTCGAACGGGGCGGAGTCGGCCGGCTTGCCGAACTTCGCCGCCACACCGGCCTGGAGGTCCTTGAGCAGCTCCGGACGGAGCACGACGTTGCCCGGCTTGTAGACGCCATGGACGTTTCCGAAGGACGCGGCCAGCAGGTAGCGGCCCTGCTCACCCAGCCCCAGGGCCTCCGCGGTGCGGATGGCGTCCTCGACGGTGGTGTAGAGCTCGTCGTTGATCTCGTGGGTGACGCCGTCCTCCTCGCCGCCGGTCGGGGTGATCTCGACCTCAAGGATGATCTTGGCGGCGGCGGCCCGGGGCAGCAGTTCCTGGGCGATGGCCAGGTTGTCGGCCAGGGTCTCGGCGGAGCCGTCCCACATGTGGGACTGGAACAGCGGGGCCTGTCCGTTGGCGACGCGCTGCTCGGAGATGGCGAGCAGCGGCCGGACATAGCTGTCCAGCTTGTCCTTGGGGCAGTGGTCGGTGTGCAGCGCGATGTTGACGTCGTACTTCGCGGCGACGATGTGGGCGAACTCGGCGAGGGCGACGGCGCCGGTCACCATGTCCTTGTTGTGCTGGCCGCCGAGGAACTCGGCGCCACCGGTGGAAATCTGGACGATGCCGTCGCTCTCGGCCTCAGCGAAACCGCGCAGCGCAGCGTGCAGGGTCTGGGACGAGGTGACATTGATGGCCGGGTAGGCGAACTTGCCTGCCTTCGCCCGGTCGAGCATCTCGTTGTAGACCTCGGGGGTTGCGATGGGCATCTGTCCGCTCCTTGTGATGTGCGGTGTGCGTTGCTAGGCCCTGACCTGGGGGGCGACGTCATCGTCGCACCTATCTTTCCAGACGCCCGCGGGGAGGCCCAGGGTCCTGCGGGGAAGGGGCGGGCGTTTCACGTGAAACCTCGCGGAACCTCGCTGAGCCCCACGGAACCTCGTGAAGCGCACGCCCCTCGCCGCATCAGTCCAGACCGAGATCAGAGAGCTGGAAACCGGTCAGATAGGGCAGACCGGCCTCCGCGATGGCCCCGGCCGCTCCCCGGTCCACGATCGTGGCCACCGCGACCACCTCGCCGCCCGCCTCACGGACCGCCTCCACGGCGGTGAGCGGGGAGCCACCGGTGGTGGAGGTGTCCTCGACCACCAGGCAGCGCCGGCCCTTGACGTCGGCGCCCTCGATACGGCGCTGCATACCGTGGGCCTTCTGGGCCTTCCGTACGACGAATGCGTCCAGCCGCTCACCGCGGGCGGCGGAGGCGTGCAGCATCGAGGTCGCCACCGGGTCGGCCCCGAGGGTCAGGCCGCCGACGCAGTCGTAGTCCAGATCCTTGGTCAGATCGAGCATCACCTGACCGACCATGGGCGCGGCCTCGCCATCCAGCGTGATCCGGCGGAGGTCGATGTAGTAGTCGGCCTCACGACCCGACGAGAGGGTCACCTTGCCGTGCACCACGGCCTTGTCCTTGATCTGCTGGAGCAGCTCAGCACGTACGTCAGTCATGGTCACGAGCTTAGATGCCGTCCTCCGCCGACGGCCTACCCGAGCCTCCGCCATGTCCAGGTCGCGGACATTTCCAGCGGGTCGATGGGTGTCACGAGGCGGGGGTCGGTGTTCAGCCCGTTCGGCGGGCCGGACTGGGGTTCCACGCAGACGGCCTCCGGCTGCTCGTCGTAGACCACCACCCACGGCGCCCGGCTGGTGACCTTGAGCTCAAGACGCTCGGGCCAGGTGATCGCGACATCGACCCCGCCGGTCATCCCGAAGCAGTCGTCCCACGGCCCGGGGGTAGGGCCGATCCTGCGACCGGTGGGCAGGTGGTCGTCGCCGCGCTCCTCCTGCCAGTCGGGGGTGAACGTGAGCTGCGCGTCCTTGCCGTCGGGGAAGGGGTTGCGCAGGAACCAGGGGTGCCAGCCGGCCTGGGCGGGGAAGGAGTCGCCGTAGGTCTCGACGCCGAGCCGGAGCGTGAGGGAGTCCTCGGCCAGCTCGAAGATCTGGGTGACCCGTCCGGTGTACGGCCAGGGCTCGGCGAGGTCGTAGGTGAACGCGGCGGTGGTAGGCGTCGATCCCGGCGCCAGGCGCCAGACCGAGTCGCGGCCGGTGCCGTGGATGGCGTGCGGCGGGGAGTTCAACGGCAACTGATGGACGATCGCGCCGTTGCGGAACCGGCCGTCACTGGTCCTGCCGCAGAACGGCACCATGGGGAAGCAGCCATAGCGTTCGCCTTGCCGGAGAAGCTCGGTCCCCGCGATCCGCAGACTGCTGATCCGGCAGCCGTTGACGGGGGCCACGGTCAACTCGACGTCTCCGGCACTGAGCCGGACCTCTTCGCTACTCACACCCCGACACTACTGGCCTACAACCGCCTGCGCCGCAGGGCGCGTCCGACAACCACCGCGGATGCGATGGCGATTGCCGCGGCGGGCCCGATCCAGCGCAGCGCCCCGGCCGCGGCCGCGGACTGGGGAGCGGGCACGGGCGCGTACCGGCCGCGCGGAGGCGCGTGGTCGACCTCCTCGGCGCTGCGCCCGATCATGGTGCGCCGGGCGTGGGCCGCCTCGGCGGGGGGTTCGCCGGCAGCGCCGAACTCGTCCTGTGCCAGGGGGTCCAGGGCTGAGGGGGGTACGTCGACGTCGAAGACGGAGCCGCCGTTCACACCGTTCGCGCCGGTCGTACGGTTGTCATCGGTCGTACCGTTGCCATCGGTCGTGCGGTTGTCATCGGCGCCGTTGCCGCCACTAGCGTCGCTCACACCCGCGGTGCCGTTCGTCCCGTCTTCCCCGCGCGCGCCCTCGGCCCAGAGGTCCTCATCGGCGGTGTCCTGTGCCTTGTCCGTACCCGGGCCCGCATCCGTCTCCTCGGCAGGCTCAGCCGTCGCCCCGGCACCGGCGGGAGACGGGCCGCCCCGCGCCAGCAGCGTGAGACCCGAGGCGAAACGCTCCAGCAGACGGATCGCCGTCTGCGCGGTCGCCTCCTGCGGCAGCCCGGCCAGACGGCCCTCCGCGTGCGAGGTGCCGCTGAAGCCGAGGGTCGTGCCGCCCTCCGCCGGGGTGAGCCGCAAGATCAGCGCCAGCTTCACGGCACCCGAGCCGCGCGCTTCGATCCCCTCGCCCTCGATGGCGAAGTCACCGCCCGACCGTTCGCTGATCCGCAGCTCCCCGCGATAGGTGATCGTGTGGCTGCCCACCCGGACCCTCAACCGGCCCGTGAGGGGGCCCGCCGAAGCATCCGCGTCACGTTGCAGACCAGGCACACAGCGCGCGACGCGCGCCGGGTCGGCCAGCGTCTGACGGAGGGCCTCTGCCGGAACCGGTACGAACACCTCATGCTCCATGGAAACCGAGCCTACTCAGCCCCGGCTCGCAGGTCGCCGTTCTCGCGTCGTCAATCCGTGTAGCGCGGGTGCAGCAGTGTCGACGGGGGGATGCCGTCCGGCCGCTCCTCCGCCAGGCTCACCGCCCCCGGTCCGAGCACCGTCCGCCCCGCCGGTCCGGCCGCCGGGCTTCCCGCCGCCGGTCCGGCCGCCGGGCTTCCCGCAGCGCCGTCCCCCGCAGTCGCCGAGGTCGCCGCCCTGGTTGCAGCCAGCACAAAGCCGCGTCCCGGCAGCCCCGGCACCCGGTAAGGAACCGTCGCGAGCCCGGCCGAGCGCATGGTGGTCTCCACCGTCCAGTACGCACGGGAGCCGTCCGCGAGCGGTCCGGCGCTCACCGCCATCCGCCCGTCCCCGGCCAGCACTTCGGCCGCGAGCCCGTAGAACTCCTGCGAGTACAGCTTCGTGCCGGACGGGGTCGTCGGCGCCGGCAGGTCCGCGACGACCACGTCGTACGCCCCGGCGCGGGCGGTACGCAGCCAGTCGAAGGCATCCGCGCACACCACCCGCAGCCTCGGATCCCGGTAGACCTTCCCGTTCAGCTCACTGAGCGCCGGGTTCGTACGGGCCAGCCTGACCAGCCCGGGGTCCCGCTCCACCAGGGTCACCGTGCGCACCCCCGCGTGCCGCAGCACCTCGCGGGCCGCCAGTCCGTCGCCGCCGCCGAGGATCAGCACCCGCGCGTGCGGACCGCGCATCGCCCCGCGTACCAGGGCCTGCCGGTAGCGCCCCGCGTCGTGGCCGCTCACCCGCAGACGCCCGTCCAGGAACAGGTCCAGGGGGCCCTTGCGCGCCCCGGTCAGCACGATCTCCTGCATGCCGGTGCGTACGGCGACCCGGACCGGTTCCCCGTAGAACGCCCGGCGTGCCGCCGACTCGAATTCCCCGACCAGCACGGTGGTCGTGGCCAGCAGCACCAGCACCATCGCGTTGGCCACCAGCAGCCAGCCTCGGGCGCGTACCGAGAGGTCGTCCCGGAACAGCCACAGCACCAGGACCCCGCCCGCCACCACGTTCACCGCGCCGGTCAGCAGGGCACCGGTGAGCTGCCCGAGCCAGGGCAGGAGCAGGAAGGGGAAGGCGAGACCGCCGACCAGGGCGCCCACATAGTCCGCGGCGAACAGGTCGGCGACCGTGCCCACCGCGTCCTGTTCGGCTTCCTCGTGCCGCTCGCGCCGCTCGTACCGCTCGTGCTGCGTCTGCCGCACGTGGCCGGCGCGCCGGGAAGCCCGCTGGATCAGCGACATCAGCAGCGGGATCTCCGCCCCGATCAGCACCCCGATCGCCAGCGAGAACACCACCAGCGCGGGCCGCGCCTCACCGAACCAGGCGAACGCCCCGTACAGCACCAGCGCCGAGCTGCCGCCGATCAGCGCCAGCGCCGCCTCCACCAGGGCGAAACCGACGGCCGCATGGCAGCGCAGTCGCTTGGCCAGCAGTGAGCCGAGGCCCATCGCGAAGACCATCACGGACAGGACCACGGATGCCTGGGTGACCGAGTCACCGCCCACATACGAGGCGAGCGCGACCAGTTCGAGCTCGTACACCAGCCCGCAGGCGGCACAGACGAAGACCACGAGGAGGACCGGGAACCGGCCCCGCCCGGGGCGGACGGACGCGTGAGGCGCCGCCACCCCGCCGGGCGCCTTCCGCGCCCCGCCGAGCGGCTGTCCCGCGTCGCCGCCGCCGAACGTTCGCTCGCCGCTGTGCGGCAGTACGGCGGGTGGCGCTGGCGGCGGCGGGTCGGTCATGGTGTAACGCTACGTCACATCGGCATGTACACCTTGTCACCCACACGGGTGCAATTGCCGCAAAATGCCGCTCCGGTGTGTGAAATCAGAGCGCGGCGGGCACGCGTGCGCCCACCCTGGTACGTGTCACCACCAACTGCCCTTCCTGCGGGTACGCGTGCCAGGTGCGCCATCGCACCTGGCCGTCGAGGCGCTGCGCCACCATCGCGGTGAACGCGTGCGGCGAGCCGGGGAACGTACCGGCGAGCCCGTTCGGATGGTCGGCGACCAGCGAGAGCAACTCCTGTGCGCGGCCCGCGAACGAGCCCTGCGACAGGGTCTCGACATGCGCCGCGAACTGGTACTCCCACGCACCGATCCGCTTGGCCACGCCCAGCGGCAGCGGGGTGCTGCTGCCCGGGATACAGGCCACGGTCTCGGAGCAGACACCCTGCTCCTCTTCGAGCAGCACCTGGTGCGAGGCGCCGAGCAGCCTCAACTGCAACTTCGCGCCCGCCAGTTCGATATCCAGGACGGCGAGGGCGGGCAGCGGTTCCCGACCCAGCGCCCACGCCAGATCGGCTGCGCGGGTGTCGGTGTAGGACGTCTTCAGGGTCGTGAGCATGGGTCGGCTCCGCAGACACGCGTAACGGGTTGACGGGCGGTCCGGGACGCCCCGGAGCAGGCACAGGGGTAAGGGACCGCCTGCTCGGCGCCCCGCTTCAGGGCCCGAGGGCTGGAGGTTCTCCACAGCGAGGGAATCATGAGGTGAGCGCCGGTCACAGGGCTTTTACCCAACCGGGCACGGATTCCATCCCCCCGGGGGCCTTACTGTTCAACTGTTCAACTGAATTGCATCCCGAACGTCAATGTGACGACGCCCGGGTGAGGTTGGACCTCACCCGGGCGCATGTTCCGCGCATCCATGTCATCCGCATGTGCCGCTCAGCTGCCGCCTCCGCCGCAGCCGCCCCCGCCCCCGCCGCAGGACGACGAGGAACCGCACGACGAACCCCCGCCGCCGCACGACGAACTACCACCGTGGCTCGACGCCCACCAGGAACCGGTGCTGCTGGCGCCGGTGCCACTGCCACGACGCGACCGGCGCCCGCGGCCGGACACCGAGCGGACCGCCACCACGACGACGAAAAGTACGAAAAACCCGACGAAAACGATGACTGCTGTCAACGTCGCCACCTCCCCGTTGCTTCTTGCTGTGCCGGGCTCGACTTCGCCCTGCTGTGCGTTCGCTCCGCACGTGACAGGGGGATGCCCCCGCTCCTGGGCAGCCAAAGCAGACTTGAGGAAGTCCAGAGGTTGCGCGCGCTTCAGCCGATCCGGCCGCCTGCCTCCACCAGCCGTTCCACCGCCTGCCGGATCGACGCCTCGCTCCGGCAGAACGAGAACCGCACCAGCCAGGACGGGGCGTCAGCGCCGACATAGAACGCCGAGGTCGGAATGCCCACCACACCGGCGCGCTCCGGCAGGTCCCGGCAGAATCCGACCCCGTCGTCATATCCCCAGGGCCGCACATCCGCCTGTACGAAGTAGCCACCCTCCGCGCGCAGCGGACGCAGCCCGGCGCGGGCCAGGCCGGCGCTGAGCAGATCGCGATTCGCCCGCAGGGACTCACGCAGGCCGGCAGCCCACCCCTCCACCGAGCCCAGCGCCTTCGCGATGGCCTCCTGGTACGGAGTGCCCGACGCGTACGTCAGGAACTGCTTGGCGGCGTTCACGGCCTTGACCAGGGGCGCCGGGCCGCAGACCCAGCCGACCTTCCAGCCGGTCACGTTGAACGTCTTGCCCGCGGACGAGATCACCAGCGTGCGCTCGCGCATACCGGGCAGCGCCGCGATGGACCGGTGCCGCACGCCGTCGGCGTACACGAGATGCTCGTACACCTCGTCCGTGACGACGGTCAGGGATCGCTCGACGCAGAGCTCGGCGATCGCCGACAGCTCGTCGTCCGTGAACACCTTGCCCGTCGGGTTGTGCGGGCTGTTCAGCAGCAGCACCTTGGTCCGGTCCGTCACGGCGGCACGCAGGGCTTCCGGATCGAGGGCGAAACCGTCCCCGTCCCCGTCCCCGCCTCCATCTCCGCCCAGCGTCAGCGGGACAGGGACCAGCCGGGCACCGGCCAGCCGCGCGTCCGCCGCGTAGGCGTCGTAGCAGGGGTCGAAGGCGATGACCTCGTCCCCCGGATCGCACAGCGCGAGCAGCGCGGCGGCGAGTGCCTCGGTGGCGCCGGTGGTCACCAGCACCTCGCCGTCCGGCCGGTAGTCGAGACCGTATCGCCGGCGCTGATGGGCGGCGACGGCCTCGCGCAGGGCCGGGAAGCCGACGGCGGGCGGGTACTGGTTGCTGCCCGTCAGCACGGCGTCCGACACGTCCTCGAGCAGCTCGGCGGGGCTGTCCAGCTCCGGGACGCCCTGCCCGAGGTTCACGGCGCCGGTACGCCGCGCCAGCTCCGTCATCTCGGTGAAGACCGACGTCCCCATGCCCCGCACCCGCGCCGCGGAATCCCCACGCACCGTTCGCACCCCCGTCGAGTAAGACCAGCCGATTCGAGTCCAGCGGCCACCCTAGGCCGTCGCCCGTGAGACGTCATCGGGCCGCCACCCGGATGGGCGCTCCGGGCTCGCGCCAGGCCCGTGCGCCGCTGAGGGTCGGGATGACTGGCCGATCACGCGCGCACGGAGGTGTCCCCTGTCCGCCGAGACGTTCGACGAGGCGTCAGACGCGTCGGTCGATGCCCAGCCCGCGGCCCTCGCCCGGTCCACCGGCCGTGCCCGGACCGCTCCCCGGCTGCGCGCGGCGCTGCGCCGGGCCGCTCCCGCGCTGGGACTCTTCGCGGCGGCGCGGCTTACGGGTATGGGGCTGATGGCCCTGTGGGCGTGGCACATCGGCAAGTCTCCGAGGGTGCTGCTCGCCACCTCCTGGGACTCCGACTGGTACAGCCGGATCGCCGCCCACGGCTATGGACGAACGCTGCACTGGCCGGACGGCGCCGTGCAGTCCGATCTCGCGTTCTTCCCGCTCTATCCCGGCCTCATCCGGTCCCTGACCACCGCGCTGCCGGTGACCGGGGGCACGGCGGGGCTGATGCTGTCCTGGGCGGCGGCCGGAGCGGCGGCCTGGGGGGTGTACGCCCTCGTCGAACGGCTCTACGACCGGCGTCTGGCGACCGTGGTCGTGCTGCTGTGGGGCCTGCTGCCGCACTCGATCGTGCTGACCATGGCGTACACCGAGCCGCTGCTGGCCGCGTTCGCCGCCTGGTCGCTCTACGCCCTGGTGACGCGGCGCCCGCTGTGGGCCGGCTCGCTGGCGGCGCTGGCGGGACTGACCCGGCCCAACGGGATCGCGGTCGGGGCGGCGGTGTGCGCGGTGGTGGCGTACCGGCTGTTCACCCGCGGGAGGCGCGCGGGCAGAGGCAACGCCAACAGGGGTGAGGAGGCTGTCTGGCGGCTGTGCGCCGCGGCGGCGCTGGCCCCGGCCGGCTGGGGAGGCTATCTGCTGTGGGTGGGGCTGCGTACGGGCGACCCGGTCGGCGGCTACTTCGCCGTGCAGAGCGGCTGGACCTCGCGCTTCGACCTTGGAGCCGGAGCGCTGCGGGTGGTGCGGTCGATGGTGACCACCCCGGCGTTCTTCGGCTTCCCGATGGCGCTGGTGATCACCTGCGCCGGTGTACTGCTGCTGGTGCTGCTCCTGCTGGAGCGGCCCTCACTGCCGCTCGGCGTCTACGCCGGGGTGCTGGTGCTGATCACCGTCGGAGGCTCGGGGTTCTTCGAGTCCAAACCGCGTTTCCTGCTGCCCGCGTTCCCGCTGCTGATCCCGCTGGCCCTGGCCTTGACCCGGGCACGGCCAAGGGCGGCGATCACGGTGATCGCCGCCCTTGCCGGTGTGTCGTTCGCCTACGGGACCTATCTGCTGACGCTGGCCCCACTGGCGCTGTGATGAAACGGTGCTCCGAGACTCAGCTCTCGTCGGCCGGCTTCTCGTCCTCGCCACCGTCCGCCGCAGCGGGCTCGAGTCCGAGCTGCTCCACGAGCCACTTGTCGAACTCGATCGAAGCGCGCACCCAGCTGACCGTGGACGAGACGAAGTGCTCCAGGCTGACGCCGGTGCCGATCAGCATCTGCGCCTCGCCGATGAGACGGAGCGACGGCTTGCCGCCCTCCGCACCCTCGTCGCCCTCGTCGCCCTCGTGCGTGTGGGTGTAGACCTTCGGCCACAGGGTGCGGCGGTTCCAGTCGTCGATCGTGTCCAGGATCTGCGCCCGGTCCGCGATGTCGAACGGACGGTCGTAGAACGTGCGCACCGAGAAGACCTGCTGCTCGTCCTCACCGCGGAACATGAAGTAGGTGCGGAAGTCCTCCCACGGGGCCGCGAGGTCACCCTCGTCGTCCGTGACGTACTTCAGTTCCATCTGGTCGAGAAGCTGCTTGACCAGGTCCTGGTCGGGCACCACGGGGCCCGGCGCCGGTCCGGGCTGCGGCTGGGGCTGGCCCCCGAAATTCGGAATCGAGGACGGGTCGATGCTCACGGGGTGATTCCCTTCATACGGATACGGCCATCCTCCCTTATGCCGGGCGGTGGCTGGCAACCCCCACAGGGGCTTGATCCATTCGTGTCCTGATCCCATGTCCGGGCGCACTCGCGCCCGGCCTCCGGTCCGCCGCCGGTGCGCCGGATTCCGGGCCGTTGGTGCGCCGGATTCCGGGCCGCCGGTTGGCCGGGTTCCGGGGTCGGTGCCGGCGACCGGGGCCGGGTCGGCGGACGGATCGCCGGCCCGGTCCACCCGCTGCGGCGGCCACGGTCACGCCGTGCCGACGATCAGCCCCTCCCCGACCCGATCGACGCGCACGTGGTCCCCGTCCTTGATACCGCCCGCGAGGATCTCCCGGGCCAGCCGGTCCCCGATCGCGGTCTGGACGAGCCTGCGCAGCGGCCGGGCACCGTACGCGGGGTCGTTGCCCTCCTCCGCGAGCCACTCCAGCGCCGCCGGAGTGACCTCCAGAGTGAGCCTGCGCTCGGCGAGGCGCTTGGCGAGGCGCTCGATCTGGAGCTCGGCGATCCTGGCCAGTTCGTCCTTCGACAGGGCGGAGAACACCACCAGGTCGTCCAGCCGGTTGAGGAACTCCGGCTTGAACGAGGCCCGCACGACCTCCAGGACCTGCTGCTTCTTCTCCTCCTCGCTGGTCAGCGGCTCCATCAGATACTGGCTGCCCAGGTTGGAGGTGAGGATCAGGATGGTGTTGCGGAAGTCGACCGTACGGCCCTGTCCGTCCGTCAGCCGGCCGTCGTCCAGGACCTGGAGCAGGATGTCGAAGACCTCCGGGTGCGCCTTCTCCACCTCGTCCAGCAGGACCACGCTGTACGGGCGGCGGCGCACCGCCTCGGTGAGCTGCCCGCCCTCCTCGTAGCCGACATAGCCGGGAGGCGCCCCGACCAGCCGGGCGACGGAGTGCTTCTCGCCGTACTCGGACATGTCGATACGGACCATGGCCCGCTCGTCGTCGAACAGGAAGTCCGCCAGCGCCTTCGCCAGCTCCGTCTTGCCGACACCGGTCGGCCCGAGGAACAGGAACGACCCGGTGGGCCGATCCGGGTCCGAGATGCCCGCCCGGGAGCGGCGTACCGCGTCGGACACCGCGCGTACGGCCTCGGTCTGGCCGATCAGGCGCCGGCCCAGCTCGTCTTCCATGCGCAGCAGCTTCTGGGTCTCGCCCTCGAGCAGCCGTCCGGCCGGGATACCGGTCCACGAGGACACCACGTCCGCGATGTCGTCGGGGCCGACCTCCTCCTTGACCATGGTGTCCTTGGCGGCCTCCGCCTGGGCCTCCGCCTCGGTGGCCTCCTCCAGCTCGCGCTCCAGTGCCGGGATCTCCCCGTAGAGCAGCTTGGACGCGCTGTCGAAGTCACCGTCGCGCTGGGCGCGCTCGGCCTGCCCGCGCAAGCTGTCCAGCCGTTCCTTCAGCTCACCGACCCGGTTGAGGGACTCCTTCTCCTTCTCCCAGCGGGCGGTGAGACCGCGCAGCTCCTCCTCGCGGTCGGCGAGGTCGCGGCGCAGCTTCTCCAGGCGCTGCTTGCTCGCCTCGTCGGTCTCGTTCTTGAGCGCGAGCTCCTCCATCCGCAGCCGGTCGACGGAGCGCTGGAGCTCGTCGATCTCGACCGGGGAGGAGTCGATCTCCATCCGCAGCCGGGACGCCGACTCGTCCACCAGGTCGATGGCCTTGTCCGGCAGGAACCGCGAAGTGATGTAGCGGTCGGAGAGGGTCGCGGCGGCGACCAGCGCGCTGTCCGCGATCTGCACCTTGTGGTGGGCCTCGTAGCGGCCCTTGAGCCCGCGCAGGATCGCGATGGTGTCCTCGACGGTCGGCTCGGCGACCAGTACCTGCTGGAAGCGCCGTTCCAGGGCGGGGTCCTTCTCGATCCGCTCGCGGTACTCGTCCAGCGTGGTGGCGCCGACCATGCGCAGTTCGCCTCGCGCCAGCATGGGCTTCAGCATGTTGCCCGCGTCCATCGCCGAGTCGCCGCCGGCGCCCGCGCCGACGACGGTGTGCAGCTCATCGATGAAGGTGATGATCTGGCCGTCGCTCTCCTTGATCTCGGAGAGCACGGTCTTCAGCCGCTCCTCGAACTCACCGCGGTACTTCGCACCCGCAACCATCGCGCCCAGGTCCAGGGACACCAGGCGCTTGTTGCGCAGCGACTCGGGCACGTCGCCCTTGACGATGCGCTGGGCCAGACCCTCCACCACGGCGGTCTTGCCGACGCCGGGCTCACCGATCAGCACGGGGTTGTTCTTGGTGCGGCGGGACAGCACCTGTACGACCCGGCGGATCTCGTGGTCCCGTCCGATGACCGGGTCGAGCTTGCCCTCGCGGGCCGCGGCCGTGAAGTCCGTACCGAACTTCTCCAGCGCCTTGTACTGGCCCTCAGGATCGGCGGTGGTCACCCGTCGCGAGCCACGGGACTCCCGGAAGGCGGCCAGCAGCTTCTTCGCCGTGGCGCCCTGCCCGCTCAGCACATCGGCGCTGCGACCGCCCTTGTCGGCGACGCCGATCAGCAGGTGCTCCGTCGAGAGGTACTCGTCGCCGAGTTCCTTGGCGCGGCGGTCCGCGTCGGCGATGACCGCGAGCAGCTCGCGGTTGGGCTGCGGCGGTGCGACGGTGGACCCGGTGACGCTGGGCAGATCGGCGAGCACCCGCTCGGCTCCGGCCCGTACGGCTGCCTGGTCCGCGTCCACGGCGGCGAGCAGGTCGGTGATGTTCTCGTTGTCCTGACCCGCGAGGAGTGCGAGCAGGAGATGCGCGGGGGTCAGATCGGGGTGGCCCTCGGACACGGCTCGGCTGGAAGCGGCGTTGAGCGCGTCCCGGCTCCTGTTGGTCAGCTCGGCGTCCACGTGCGGTTTCTCCTCCTTTGGCGACCCTGATACCTATGACTTATACAGGGTACACAAAGTTGAGTCGATTCCACTCAAGAAGGCAGCCCGTGAACGCGGAAAAGCACAGCGGCGCCATCGTGTTTCAGGTCCACGATGGCGCCGCTGTGTGGGGGAGCACCTGAGCGATCTTGAACGACGGGGGAACCGCTCAGGCACTGCGGGGGGTGGCGGTGGTCTGCGATTCGACCAGCTGGTGATCGCGCTGATCGAGATTGACGAAAATCATGCCGTACCGGATGGCACAGCGAACGGGTTGCGGAGCCCCTCGGGGCCGCCGCAGGCAGCGGTAGGCACGGACGTCCTCGTCGTCGCCGCGGGCAACCACGATCGGCTCCCCGAAGAGCGTGACCTTCAACGAGTCCCCACGGCCGGGTACCGCCGTGACCAGATCGATGAAGTGCCAGCCTGATCGGTACGCGGTCGCCATCTCGCGACGGAAGATGCGGTCGTCCGGAGAGATACTCATGCGTCGACGCCTGCCGGGGCTGCGTCCCAGGTCGGCTCACCCTCCGCCGACGCGGGCGCGGCGTCCCAGGTGGGGTCACCCTCCGCCGACGCGACCGACACCGGCGCCGTATCCCATGTGGGCTCACCCTCTGCCAACGCGGGCGCGGCGTCCCAGGTGGGCTCACCCTTGGCCGCGGCGACGGACACCGGCGCGGTATCCCACGTGGGCTCGCCGCTGGCCGCGAGACCACCGAGTGCGGCCGCAACGGCTATAGCGCAAAGTGCACGAACCATCCTGGTCATCGCCGATCTCCACCTCTTTCAATCATTACCTCCTCCCCCGCGACTACGACGATGGCTCAGTCCGAACCCTTCCACCAGCGAGTGCAGGCATCATGTTCCTGTAATTCAGGACCCTGAGGGGGGTGCACATGGATGCGAAAAGGGGCGAATCGGGAGACGGGCACGGTCACAACGAGCTGTGTGAGGCGGGGAGAAGCCTCTATGCGTCTGCTCTGCGCAATGGCCGCATAGCCCGCTCCGAGGTGATCGACGCGCCCTGTCTCATCGAACTCGCCATGTTGCGCCCGGACCCGGACGACGCGCAATGGCTCCGTCCGATTCCGCCGTCCGTCGCTCTACACCAGCTCATACACCCGATCGAGCGGGAGATCCAGGAGCGAAGACGTCTCACGATGTCACTGACGGACGCCTTCGAGCCATTCATGACACTGAGCCCGAACGACGCGTCAACCACACACGCCATCACGGTGCTCGACGGCCTGAGCGTGATCAACACCGCGCTGGACCGCGCCATCGACGAATGCACCGAGGAGCTGCTGACCGTGCAACCCGGCAGCGGCCGCCCTCCCGCGACGCTCCAGGAAGGACTGCGGCGGGTCGAGACGATCATCGACCGAGGCGTCCGGATGCGGACGCTCTACCAGCACACTTCGCGCCACAACCCCTCCTCGATGGCCTATGTCGAACTGGTCACCCCGTACGGCGCGGAGGTCCGCACCCTTGAGGAGATCATCGACCGGCTCATCATCGTGGACCGGAAGGTGGCCTTCATACCCGCCCGCAGCGACCGCCGGGTCGCCCTGGAACTGCGCCACGAAGGCCTGGTGCAGTATCTCGTGGGCGTCTTCGAGCAGTTCTGGCTGCACGGCATCCCCTGGAACGACCAGGTCGTCTCCTACGCCCCGCAGTCGGACGGCATCAGCGGTGTGCAGCACTCCATAGCCAAGCTCCTCGTCGAGGGGCATGTCGACGAGGCCATCGCACGCCGCCTCGGGATGAACGTCCGCACCTGCCGCGCCCATATCGCGAAGCTGGCATCCACACTCGGCAGTGGCTCACGCGCGCAACTCGGCTATCTCATCGCCCGCTCGGGGATTCTGGAGCAGACAGAGTCCGATGAGCTCGTCGAACAGCAGGTCAAGCACAGCTGACAGCAGTCACGACCCTCCCCGACGGCGAGCAGGTCTGCTTCTTCGTCGACGTCCTCGACGACTCCTGGAACTCGTCCCTCAAGTGGACCGGCTCGGCCGCCGCCGTGGTGGTGACCGAGCTCGACACGACGCCGAGCGTGCCGACCCCGGAGGGTTCGCCGCTCTACGTCAGCGCCGAACCCGCGGCAGCCGGCGGGGGAAACCTCGTCGCCTGGCACGGACTCGACGCCTCGTCACCCGAGGCTGCGGGCGGCTGGCGGGTCTACCGCTGGAACCCTGCCACCGCCTCGTACGAGAAGCTCGTCGAGCTCCCCGCCGGCGCCGCCGACTACCTCGACACCGGCGCTGAGCGCGGCACCACCTCGTACTACTGGGTGACCGCCGTGGCAGCGGACGGCACCGAATCCCTTCCAGGGAGCGGCTGGGCGGTGAGCGCGCCCGGCGCCGGGGTGTAGCCCGCGCCACGGCCTCTGGCCGGTGCCGTGACGGCCCATGACGGCCCGGCAGCACGAAGGGGGCCGGTGGTCCTTTTTGTGCTGCCCGCCCCCTTGCTTGGCCGATTTGCCCGCGGCTCTGTTCTGAGGCCCCGCGGTGTGGGGGTGTATATTTGCGCTTA
>NZ_JBHXFA010000012.1:0-26148 GCF_042724175.1 Streptomyces sp. NPDC127084 | reverse complement strand
ACCTTGTGGTCCTCCCGGCCCCTTCGCATGGCCTTTGTCCCCAGGCCTCTGTCCTCAGGCCCGGCTGTCAGGCTGTCACATGTCCCGCTTCGGCTGCTTCGGCCGCCACACCACCAGCGCGCTCGCCTGCTGCACGTCCTGGTACGGCACCAGGTCGCGCCGGTACGACGCGTGCACCTGCGCCTCGCGCTGCTGCATCGCCGCCGCCGCGCCGTCGACCGCCGCTGACAGCTCGGCGACCCGGGCCTGGAGCGCCGCGACCTGGTGCTCCAGCTCGATGATGCGCTTGATGCCGGCGAGGTTGATGCCCTCGTCCTGGGACAGCGCCTGCACCTGGCGGAGCAGTTCGATGTCCCGCGCCGAATAGCGCCTGCCCCGGCCGGCCGTGCGGTCCGGGGAGACCAGGCCGAGCCGGTCGTACTGCCGCAGGGTCTGCGGGTGCAGACCGGAGAGCTGGGCCGCCACCGAGATGACGTACACCGGTGTCTCGTCCGTCAGCTGGTATGGATTACGGCGTCGGCCGTCCCTCTCCATGAGGTCACGCTCCCTTCGCAGCCTGGAACAGTTCTGCCCGCGGATCGGCGTCCGCAGTCGCCTTCCGGTAGGCCTCCAGAGCCTCCCGTGCCTCTTCGCCGAGCTGTGTCGGCACCGCGACCTCCACGGTGACCAGCAGATCGCCGCGGGTGCCGTCCTTGCGTACGGCGCCCTTTCCGCGGGCTCGCATCGTACGGCCGTTGGGCGTACCGGCGGGCAGCTTCAGCGTGACCGGGGGGCCGCCGAGGGTCGGGACCTTCACCTCGCCGCCGAGGGCCGCCTCCGTGAAGCTGACCGGCACGGTGACGGTGAGGTTGTCGCCCTTGCGGCCGAAGACCGGGTGCTCGTCGACATGGACGACGACGTACAGGTCGCCGGCCGGTCCGCCCCGCTCGCCCGGGGTGCCCTTGCCGCGCAGCCGGATGCGCTGCCCGTCGGACACCCCCGCCGGGATGCGGACCTGCATGGTGCGCGAGGACTTGGCACGGCCGCTGCCGTGGCAGATCTCGCACGGGTTCTCGGCGATCAGGCCGCGGCCCTTGCAGTCCACGCAGGGGTCGGTCAGCGAGAACGAGCCGCTGCCGCCGCGCGAGACCTGCCCGGTGCCGACGCAGGTCGGGCACACCCGCGGGGTGCCGTTCTTATCGCCGGTGCCCGAACACGCCTTGCAGGGCTGCTGGCTGGACATCCGCAGCGGGACCGTGGCCCCGTCGACGGCCTCGGTGAAGCTGAGCGTCACCTCGGACTCGATGTCCTGGCCGCGGCGCGGCTGGGTACGCGTACCCGCGCCCGCACCCCGGTTGAAGAGACCGCCGAAGACATCGCCGAGTCCGCCGCCGCCTCCGCCGCCGAAGCCGCCCGCGGCACCGCCGCCCTGGGCGCCCCCGAAGAGGTCGCTCAGGTCGAAGTTGAAGGTGCCGCCGGCGCCGGGCCCACCGGCCCGGAAGCCACCGTTGCCGAAGAGCGCGCGGGCCTCGTCGTACTCCTTGCGCCGCTTGGCGTCACCGAGCACGTCATTGGCCTCGGAGATCTCCTTGAAGCGCTCCTCCGCCTTGGCGTCGCCCTTGTTGGCGTCCGGGTGGAACTCGCGGGCGAGCTTCCGGTACGCCTTCTTGATCTCGGCGTCGGTGGCGTCCTTGGGGACGCCGAGAACCTTGTAGTAGTCCTTCTCCACGAAGTCCTTCGTGCTCATCGACGTCCCTCCTTCCGGACCCGTCCTCGTACGTAATCGATCACGTCAGCCCTCGTCCGGGCCACCGCTCTCCTCGTCGGCCGACTGCTCTTCCTGCGCTCCAGCGGCGGGCGCCGCACCCGGCTGGGGCTCGGCCACCGCGACCCGGGCGGGACGGATGGTCCGCTCCCCGATCCGGTAACCCGGCTGGAGGATCGCCACACAGGTCGTCTCGGTGACGTCCGGTGCGTACGAGTGCATCAGCGCCTCGTGGACCGTCGGGTCGAAGGGCTCGCCCTCCTTGCCGAACTGCTGCAGTCCCATCTTGGCGGCGACCGTCTCCAGGGACTCGGCCACCGACTTGAAGCCGCCGACCAGCTCGCTGTGCTCACGGGCGCGGCCGATGTCGTCGAGCACCGGCAGCAGCTCGGTGAGGAGCTGCGCGACGGCGATCTCCTTGACGGTGATCCGGTCGCGCTCCACCCGGCGGCGGTAGTTCTGGTACTCGGCCTGGAGCCGCTGGAGGTCCAGGGTGCGCTCGTTGAGCGCGGTGCGGACCTGGTCCAGCTGGGCCGTCAGGCCTGCCTGGGCGGTGCCGTTCTGTGCTGCGTCCCCGGCCGGGGCCGCCCCCTCCTCCGCGGAGGGGGCGGTCTGCGCCGCGTCTTCGGGAGTGGCGCCGGAGGGGACGTCGGGCTTCTCCTCGAAGCCCGGGGTCTCCTCAGACATCAGGCAGCGCCGCCCTTCTGGTCCTTCTCGTCGTCGACGATCTCGGCGTCCACCACGTCGTCGGCGTCGTCCGCCTTGGCCTGCCCGGCACCGGCACCGGCGTCGCCGGCAGCGCCCGCCGCCTGCGCGTCGGCGTACATGGCCTGGCCCAGCTTCTGGGAGACGGCCGCGACCTTCTCGGTGGCGGTGCGGATCTCCGCGGTGTCCTCGCCCTTGAGCTTGTCCTTGAGCTCGGTGAGCGCGGTCTCGACCTCGGTCTTGATCTCGCCCGGGACCTTCTCCTCGTTGTCCTTGAGGAACTTCTCGGTCTGGTAGACGAGCTGCTCGGCCTGGTTGCGGGTCTCGGCGGCCTCGCGGCGGCGGTGGTCCTCCTCCGCGTACTGCTCGGCCTCCTGGCGCATCCGGTCGACCTCGTCCTTGGCGAGCGAGGAACCGCCGGTGACGGTCATCTTCTGCTCCTTGCCCGTGCCCAGGTCCTTCGCGGTCACGTGCATGATGCCGTTGGCGTCGATGTCGAAGGAGACCTCGATCTGCGGGACGCTGCGCGGGGCCGGCGGGAGGCCGGTGAGCTCGAACATGCCGAGCTTCTTGTTGTACGCCGCGATCTCGCGCTCGCCCTGGTAGACCTGGATCTGCACGGACGGCTGGTTGTCCTCGGCCGTGGTGAAGATCTCGGAGCGCTTGGTCGGGATCGTGGTGTTGCGCTCGATCAGCTTGGTCATGATGCCGCCCTTGGTCTCGATACCGAGGGACAGCGGGGTCACGTCGAGGAGCAGGACGTCCTTGACCTCACCCTTGAGGACACCGGCCTGGAGGGTGGCGCCGATGGCGACGACCTCGTCCGGGTTCACACCCTTGTTGGCCTCCTTGCCGCCGGTCAGCTCCCGGACGAGCTCGGCGACGGCCGGCATACGGGTCGAGCCACCGACGAGGACCACGTGGTCGATCTCGGAGAGCTGGATGCCCGCGTCCTTGATCACGTTGTGGAACGGGGTCTTGCAGCGCTCCAGCAGGTCGGCCGTGAGCTGCTGGAACTGGGCGCGGGTGAGCTTCTCGTCCAGGTGCAGCGGGCCCTCGGCGGACGCCGTGATGTAAGGCAGGTTGATCGTCGTCTCGGTGGAGGACGACAGCTCGATCTTCGCCTTCTCGGCCGCCTCGCGCAGACGCTGGAGCGCCATCTTGTCCTTGGACAGGTCGACACCGTGGCCGTTGGCGAACTGCTTCACCAGGTAGTCGACGACGCGCTGGTCCCAGTCGTCACCACCGAGGTGGTTGTCACCGTTGGTGGCCTTCACCTCGACGACACCGTCGCCGATCTCCAGCAGCGAGACGTCGAAGGTACCGCCACCGAGGTCGAAGACCAGGATGGTCTGGTCGTCCTTGTCGAGGCCGTAGGCGAGCGCGGCGGCGGTCGGCTCGTTGACGATGCGCAGGACGTTGAGGCCCGCGATCTCACCGGCCTCCTTGGTGGCCTGGCGCTCGGAGTCGTTGAAGTACGCCGGGACGGTGATCACCGCGTCGGTGACCTTCTCGCCCAGGTAGGACTCGGCGTCGCGCTTCAGCTTCTGCAGGATGAACGCGGACATCTGCTGCGGGTTGAAGTTCTTCCCGTCGAGCTCGATCTTCCAGTCCGTGCCCATGTGGCGCTTCACGGACCTGATGGTCCGGTCCACGTTGGTGACCGCCTGGCGCTTCGCGACCTCGCCGACCAGCACCTCGCCGTTCTTGGCGAAGGCGACGACGGACGGCGTGGTCCTGGCGCCCTCTGCGTTGGTGATGACGGTGGGCTCGCCGCCCTCCAGAACGCTGACGACGGAGTTAGTCGTGCCCAGGTCGATGCCGACCGCACGTGCCATTTCGATTCCTCCATAGGACTTGAGTGCAACTGGCTCAAGGATGCACGACTCCCCTCGGCGAGTCAACAGACCTGAGTCGATGCGACTCAACTATGGTGCGCGCACATCAGCGACGCAGACCCTTCCGGCCGCCCCGGGCGCGGCCTGCGCGCACCTCGACCTTCACCGTGCCATGGTTCTCGCAAAAGCACCCGAAAAGATGACAGAACGGACAGGTGAGCCAGGTGAGAGGCATGCGCGCGCGGCTCACGCGCCCGATGAGGCCCCCGCATCCGGTGCGGCATCCTCGCGCGGTCCACCCCGCGCATCGCCCGGTGCGGCACATCCGGCTCAAGCGTCTTCTCGACGTGGTCGCGGGCACCGCCCTGCTGCTCATCACCGCGCCCCTGCTGGCCGCTGCCGCGGCCTGGTCGGCGGTGCCGCCGCGCCGCCCCGGCGGCCCGTACACGCAGGAGACCAGGACAGGACTGCACGGGCAGGCCATCGTCATCCGCTCCCTGCGCTCCCGCCGGCTCCGCCTCGACCTGCTGTCACGGCTGCCCCATGTGGTGCGCGGCGAGCTGTCCCTGGTCGGCCCCGCCGCGCTGGCGCCGGACGATCCGCGCGCGGCGGCGCCCTGGCGGCAAAGCGTCAAACCCGGCCTGACGGGACTCGCGCAGCTCGCCCGGCACTCCGCCATGCCCTGGTACGAGGCCGCACTGCTGGACCAGCACTATGTGGAGCACCTGGGGGTGCGACTGGACCTGGCGATCCTGCTGCGCACCCCTGGCGCGATGCGCGGACGCGACCGGGTGCATCCTGGACGGCGACGGCGTAAGCGGCACGGCCCACGACCCCGCCCCACCACTACGTACTCAGGGTGACCTGAGCGACGCAGATCACCGCTTGCGCAACTACAGTGCGGCGGAATATGTGGGTAGTCTCAGCACGGACTGAATAAGTTACCGCTTAGTAGGCATCGCGTCTGGTAAGCGCCGGATTCCCCACCTCGCAGGCCCGAGGAGCCCCACATGCAACTCGCCGCGATCATCGTGTCGCTGGTTCTGATCGTGGTAGGCGTGGCCCTGTTCGGCCGCGCCATCCTCCAGATCTACACATTCCTGCGGCTCGGCCAGAACGTGCCCGCGGGCATGCGCACCGACAACCCGTACCAGCGCACCGTGACCCTGGTCCGTGAGTTCGTCGGCCACACCCGGATGAACCGCTGGGGCGTCGTCGGTGTGGCGCACTGGTTCGTGGCGGTGGGCTTCTTCACCCTGCTGCTGACGATCGTCAACGCCATCGGCCAGCTCTTCCAGGCCGACTGGCTCCTGCCGATCGTCGGCGAATGGGCGCCGTACAACGTCTACGTCGAGTTCATGGGCACCATGACGGTGCTCGGCATCCTCGCGCTGATCGTGATCCGCCAGCTGAGCAGGCCGGACAAACCGGGCCGCAAGTCCCGCTTCGCCGGCTCCAACTTCGGCCAGGCGTACTTCGTCGAGACGGTCATCCTCATCGTCGGCGTCTGCATCTTCATGCTGCACGCGCTGGAGGGCGCCCAGCACCACGTGGACAGCTACGAGGCCTCGTTCTTCATCTCGTACCCGGTGGTGGCGTGGCTGGAAGGCCTGGACGTCTCCACGCTCCAGAACCTCACCTACTTCTTCGCGGGCCTGAAGATCGCGACCTCCTTCATCTGGATGATCACGGTCTCCCTGAAGACCGACATGGGTGTGGCCTGGCACCGCTTCCTCGGCTTCCCGAACATCTGGTTCAAGCGCAACGCCACCGGTGAGACCTCGCTGGGCGCGCTGCTGCCGATGACGTCGGCCGGCAAGCCGATCGACTTCGAGGACCCGGGCGAGGACGACGTCTTCGGCGTCAGCCAGGTGGAGCAGTTCTCCTGGAAGGGCATCCTCGACTTCTCGACCTGCACCGAGTGCGGTCGCTGCCAGTCGCAGTGCCCCGCCTGGAACACCGGCAAGCCGCTCTCCCCGAAGCTGCTCATCATGTCGCTGCGCGACCACGCGCACGCCAAGGCGCCCTATCTGCGCGCCGGCGGCGGAAAGACCATGGAGGGCGAGGAGAAGGCCACCGAGGAGCAGCTCGCGTCGGTGCCCGCCGCGGCGCTGGCCGAGGCCGAGCGCCCGCTGATCGGTACGGCGGAAGAGAACGGCGTCATCGACCCGGACGTGCTGTGGTCCTGCACCACCTGCGGTGCGTGCGTCGAGCAGTGCCCGGTCGACATCGAGCACATCGACCACATCGTGGACATGCGCCGCTACCAGGTGATGATCGAGAGCGCCTTCCCGTCCGAGGCGGGCACGATGCTCAAGAACCTGGAGAAGAAGGGCAACCCCTGGGGTCTGGCCAAGAAGCAGCGCCTTGAGTGGACCAAGGAGGTCGACTTCGAGGTCCCGGTCGTGGGCAAGGACGTCGAGGACCTCACCGAGGTCGACTACCTGTACTGGGTCGGCTGCGCCGGCGCCCTTGAGGACCGCGCCAAGAAGACCACCAAGGCCTTCGCGGAGCTGCTGCACATCGCGGGCGTCAAGTTCGCGATCATGGGCGGCGAGGAGAAGTGCACCGGCGACTCGCCGCGCCGCCTCGGCAACGAGTTCCTGTTCCAGCAGCTCGGCGCGGAGAACGTGGCCATGCTGAACATGGCGTTCGGCGAGGATGACGAGGACGAGTCGACGAAGAAGCCGAAGTCGGCGAAGAAGATCGTCGCGACCTGCCCGCACTGCTTCAACACCATCGCGAACGAGTACCCGCAGCTCGGCGGCGAGTACGAGGTCATCCACCACACCCAGCTGCTCCAGCACCTCATCGACGAGGGCAAGCTGATCCCGGTGACGCCGGTCGAGGGTCTGATCACGTACCACGACCCCTGCTACCTGGGCCGCCACAACAAGGTCTACACCCCGCCGCGCGAGATCATCGCCAAGGTGCCGGGCCTGCGGAACGAGGAGATGCACCGCCACAAGGAGCGCGGCTTCTGCTGCGGCGCCGGTGGTGCCCGCATGTGGATGGAGGAGCGGATCGGCAAGCGCATCAACACCGAGCGGGTGGACGAGGCGCTGTCGCTGAACCCGGACATCGTGTCCACCGCCTGCCCGTTCTGCCTCGTCATGCTCACGGACTCCGTGAACGGCAAGAAGAACGAGGGCAAGGCCAAGGAGAGCCTCCAGGTCGTGGATGTGGCGCAGCTGCTCCTCGACTCCGTCAGGACGCCGGTGGACCCGGCGGGCGAGGCGGAGACGCAGAACGAGCCGGAGCCGGAACCGGTGAAGTAGCCACTGCGTCCTACGTTCCGTAGCGCCGCAGCACGTAAGCGGCCGGACCTGCCTCGGGGGCAGGACCGGCCGCTTTCGCTTGTGCCGCTTCCGCTTGTGCCGCTTCCGCCGCCTACCGGGTGCGGTACGTCTGGATCGGGTTGCCGTGGAAGTCGTACACCCAGCCGCTGCCGCCGCGCCTGCCGTCGATGACGACGAGCAACGGCGTCCGCCGGTCGGGGACGAGCCGGTACGTCCAGGCGCCGTACAGGGCGGTGCGGTACCGGGCCGTCAGGGCGCCCAGGGGGCGCCCGGTGCTCGACGACACCTCGGCGCGGGGCTCACCCGACGCGTCGGACCCGATCAGCTTCACGGCCCGCCCGTCGGGCATCACCACACCGGCGGAAGCAGTGCCGGTACGCGCCCGTGGCTCGGCTGCGCGCTCGATCCAGGACACCACGTTGCCGTCGGGCAGCAGCATCACGCGCAGTTCGCCATACCGCCCGAGCACCGGGGCTCCGGTGCTTTCCAGAACACCCACCCGGGTGCCGCCGTCGCGAATGTCGGCGCGGTGGTGGTTCGGGCCCAGCTTGTGGACGCGGGCGACCGACCCGTCGGCGAGCCTGGCGGCCCGGACGTCGCCGGTCGCGGTGTGCGTCGCCCCCCGGTACGCGTCCGAGCCGATGCCGGAGCCGGTGCCCGCCTCGGCGAAGGCCGCCCCGGCCGGAAGGACCAGGGCCACCGCGGCTCCGGCGGCGACGGCGGTGCGGGCGGCGATAGGGAACGTACGTCGGGTGACGTGCATGGGATGACTCCTGCGTGGGAACAGCTGACCACCCCGACGCTAAGCACCTCACATTGAGGTCATTTCACACACATGTAACAGTCATCGCGATAAACCAGCACAGTTGGACGAATCTTCCGCACGTGACCCATCACCCAGTGCTGAACCATTGGCCAAAGCTCCTGGTGTGCGCATGATGAGGCGGCTGGTTTCCCGTGAAAGAAGACGGAGTCGTGGTGCGCCGGATACGCAACACCGCCCTGGCGCTGGCGAGTGTGCTGCTCGCGGGCGCACCACTGGCGGCCTGCGGGCTGATCCCCCACCCCGCCACCACACCGTCAGCCACCACCGCCTCCGGCTCCGGTCCATCCTCGCTCGCCGGTGCCGCGGCGCCCGCCCTTCCCGTACCGCACGGCAGCGGAAGCGGCGTCCCGGAGGACTTCAACGGCGACGGCCACCGCGACCTCGTCCTCAACAACCTGGTCAAGGCCCCGGGCAGCGGCCACGACGACGACGCGGGCCTCGGGATCGTCTACGGCACCGCCAAGGGCGCCCCGGACCCCGCCGTACGCCGCCTCCTCACCCCGCGTGCGAACGGCGCGAAGGTGAAGGGCGTGCTGCCCTCGGCCTTCGACGCCGTGGCGGCCTGCGACCTCGACAAGGACGGTTTCAGTGATCTCATCGTGGCCACCGACCCCCCGTACAACGGTGTCGGACGCCCGCCCGTCCCGCTCCAGCTGCTCTTCGGCAGCCCCTCGGGCCTGGGCTCGGCAGGCGGCAAGGCCGTCGTACTCCGGATCCCGGAACAGGCGCGCTACGGCAACGAGTGGCCAGACCACCCCGTCTGCGGCGACTTCGACGGCGACGGCTACGACGACCTCGCCGTCACGGCGTCCGGCGGCCGCGTGAGCTTCCTGCACGGCCCCTTCACCCGTACGGGCGCGCCACGCGCCGCGGCCAAGCCGATCCCGGGCGCGGGCCCGGTGCTCGCCGCCCCCTCGCCGAAGGCCGACGCGAACGGCGACGGCTACGACGACCTCGTCCACTCCACCCGCTCCCTCGCCCTGGCCGGCAACGCGGCCGAGGGCAAGCTGCTGCTGGGCGGCGAGGACGGCCCGCGCACGCCGGGGGGCTCGTACACCTTCAAGGCCGTACGCGTCCCGGCGGCGCCCGCGCTGCCGGCCGGGGAGTCATCGCCCACCACGGACCTGCTGCGCTACGCGGACTTCGACGGCGACACACGGCCAGATGTGGTGACCCGCACCCACCGGGGCGAGAGCGCCGACGTGATCGCGTTCTACCCGGCGAGCGGTGACGGCTCGCGGCCCACGGCCACGTTCAGCACGGCGGTCTTCCTCCAAGAGCCCTTCAGGGACACCCCGTAGGGGATGTCACAGCTCCGCAGCAAAGCCGCTCCGTATCCGGACCAAGGCCACCGGACCGCACAGGACCAGGTACGTTCGAATACGTGGCTGGATTCAGGATCGGACGAGGACGGGGCAGCGACAACCGCCCTCCGCAACAGCAGCGCCCGCAGCAGGCGCCCCCACCGCCGTATGGCCCGTCGCACGGCCAGTACGGAGGCGCCCAGGGCGCGCCCGCGTACCCCCCTCAGCAGCAGTGGCCCCCGAACGGCGGCGGCCACCCGCGCCAGGGGCGGGCCCCGCACGGCGAACCGGAGTACTTCGGCGACCCTCACCCCGCCGCTGACCCGTACGCCGACAACCCCGGCCACACCAGGGCTTTCAGCATCAACGAGGACCCCTACGGACACGCCGCGACGTACCACGCCGGCTCCGCCTCCGCCCCCGTCGGCCCGCGCCTGCACTGGAAGGAGCTGCTCCGCGGCATCGTGATGCGCCCCGGCCCGACCTTCCACCAGATGCGGGACTACCCGGTGTGGGGCCCGGCGCTCACCGTCTCGTTCCTGTACGGGCTGCTCGCGATCTTCGGCTTCGACCAGTCCCGCGAAGAAGTCATCAAGGCACCGTTCACGACCGCGCTCACCTCTGTGCTCATCACGGGCGTGTTCTTCGTCATCGGCAGCCTGATCCTGGGCACCGTCACCCACACCCTGGCCCGCCAGCTCGGCGGCGACGGCTCCTGGCAGCCGACGGTCGGCCTCTCCATGCTGATCATGCCCCTGACGGACGCCCCGCGGCTGGTCTTCGCGATGTTCCTGGGCGGAGACAACCCGCTGGTACAGGTGGTGGGCTGGGCGACCTGGCTGGCGGCGGGTGCGCTGTTCACATCGATGGTGAGCAAGTCGCACGACCTGCCCTGGCCGAAGGCGCTGGGAGCGTCGGCCATCCAGCTCATCGCGCTGCTGGCGATCATCAAGCTGGGCACCATCTGAGCACCGAACGCCGCTCATCCCTCAGGCCCCTGGCTCCCCGTCAGGGGCCTGAGGCTTTCCGCCTGGCAGAGCGGGCAGGAGCCGATGTCTCGTGCGGCGGGGAGCCCTACCCTCAGTCGGCAACCGAGATGGAGCGGCTTCGCCGGGCCATGTGAGCGGAGCCCAGTGAGATGAGTGGACCCCAGCGGCAGGCTGCCGCGGGGGTCCACTCATGGATTCGAGACTCACCGCGTCCGGTTCAGGCGTCGAGAACCTGGCCCTCACGCCGCACGAGGGGCGGCTCGGCGCTCCACGGGAAGTTGATCCAGTCGTCGGTGCGCTTCCAGACGTACTCGCACTTCACGAGGCTGTGCGGCTTCTCGTAAATGACTGCGGAACGCACCTCGGCGACATGTTCGAGGCAGAAGTCGTGCACCAGCTTCAGCGTCTTGCCGGTGTCGGCGACGTCATCCGCGATGAGGACCTTCTTGTTCGAGAAGTCGATCGCGTTCGGCACCGGCGCCAGCATCACGGGCATCTCGAGCGTGGTGCCCACACCGGTGTAGAACTCCACATTCACGAGGTGGATGTTCTTGCAGTCCAGGGCGTAAGCCAGTCCGCCGGCGACAAACACGCCACCACGGGCGATGGACAGCACGACGTCCGGCTCGTAGCCGTCATCCGCGATGGTCTGCGCCAGCTCGCGAATCGCGCCGCCGAACTTCTCGTACGTCAGGTTTTCCCGTATCTGCGTCATGCCCGTCACACTTGCGTCCGATGGAAATTCATAAACGACCGGGAGGCCGTCGGCCCCCGCTGCCCCTGATAGCGGGACCCGTACTTCTCGGAACCATAGGAATGCTCCGCGGGCGAGCTCAGCCGGAACATGCACAGCTGGCCGATCTTCATCCCCGGCCACAGCTTGATGGGCAGCGTGGCCAGATTCGACAGCTCAAGCGTCACATGCCCGGAGAAACCGGGGTCGATGAAGCCCGCCGTCGAATGCGTGACCAGACCGAGCCGCCCGAGCGAGCTCTTGCCTTCCAGCCGGGACGCCAGATCGTCCGGCAGCGTGATGACCTCGTACGTCGATGCCAGCACGAACTCACCCGGGTGCAGGATGAACGCCTCGTCGCCCTCCGGCTCGACCAGCCGCGTCAGGTCCGCCTGCTCGACCGCGGGGTCGATGTGCGGGTAGCGGTGGTTCTCGAACACCCGGAAATAGCGGTCGAGCCGCACGTCGATACTCGAAGGCTGCACCAACGACTCATCGAACGGATCAATACTCACCCGCCCGGCGTCGATCTCGGCCCGGATGTCCTTGTCTGAGAGAAGCACCCCCCGAGGATACGCAGAGCGCGCGGCCCCGCCCCAACCGGGCGCCACCACGCGCTCCCGCCGTTACCGCCTCACTGCCCCCGGCGCTGCTCCACAAGCCCCAGCGGCCCCCGCAGCTCCACCGGCACCGCATGCCGCAGCCGAGCACACCGGGGACACCGGATGAGCCGACCAGGGCCGATCCGGTCGGCGCCGAGCTGCTGCATCGGGAACGACGAGGTAGTGAACACATGCCCTTCGGCACAGCGGACGACGGTGCGATCGATCGAGTCCATCGGGTCCATCAAGTCCCTTCCCCAACACGCGGACGAGATAGCCACATTAGGGGATCAACGGGACACCACTCCACGCGCCGCACCGCTCCCCAAAGGTACGCCCTCCGGAGCCGGCTCCCACACGAAAACCCACCGGCTTCATGCACCGAGGGGCTCATATGGGGTACAGTGTGCAACGATGCGAAGGCCGATCGATCGGTCCGCTTCGCGGGTGTAGTTTAATGGTAGAACATGAGCTTCCCAAGCTCAGAGCGCGAGTTCGATTCTCGTCACCCGCTCCAAAAGAAAGCCCCAGGCCACAGGCCCGGGGCTTCTTTGTTGTCTAGACCGCCCTAGGCGTCGCGTGCCCGTTCCGTGCCCGATGCCTGATCGTCGGGCACGTCGTCGGCCTTTTCACGCTCGGCCCGGACGCGGGCGTCGATGCCCCCGGCCACCTCCTTCTGCCGCTCCAGGTTCGAATGCTGATAGATCAGCGCGGCCCGCTCGGAGGACTGCCCGGCACGGACCATCGTGTCCTTGAGAGTGGCGCCGGACTGGGTCGAGAGCGTGTGCCCGGTGTGACGAAGATCGTAGAAACGGAAGTTCTCCGACAGTCCGACCTTGGTGCGGGCCTTGCGCCACTTCCGCCCGAAGGTCGAGCGGCGGAACGGCTTGCCCTTCTCCCCCACGAACAGCAGCCCGTCCGGCGTCTTCTCTGCGTACCAGGACAGGTGGCGCTTCAGGTCCTTCTCCATGAAGGCCGGCAGGACGAGGAATCTCTTGCCCGCGTCCGACTTGGTAGCGCCGGGCACCCGCCGTCCAGTGGTGAGTTCCGGCTCGGCCGTGCGCACCCAGATGCCGACGTTCTCCAGGTCGACATCGCGGCGCCTCATCGCAGCCTGTTCCTCCGGCCGCGCCGGGCCGTACGCGGCGATGTACACCATGAGGCGCCAGCGGGGCCCCAAAGCGTCGGCAATCGCGTCGACCTGGGCGACGGTGGCTGTCGGACGCTCCTCCGCGGATTCCTTGCCCGCACCCTTGATGCGGCATGGATTCCGGCGGATCAACTCGTCGTCTGCAGCGGTCTGCAGGATGGCCTTCAACAGCCGGTACGCCTTGGCGATCGTGGTGTCCGCGCCCGTGGCGTCGAGTCGCTCCGAGCGCCATGAACGGACGCGAGGCGGAGTGATCTCGTCGAGGTCCAGGACTCCGAAGGTAGGCAGGATGTGGAGTCGGAGCAGCCGCCGGTACAGCTCGTCCGTTGTCGGCGAGAGACGGCGTTCCTTGACCCACCGATACGCGTACTCCTCGAAGTTGACCGCCCCTGCATCCGGGTCCACCCAGTCGCCGCGGCGGACCTCGGTCTGCTGCTCTGCGAGCCAGTCGTCAGCGTCTCCCGTTGTCGCGAAGGTGTGCGGCGCCGGGCGGTCGATCCCATCGGGCCCGAGGTAGCGAGCCTGGTACCGGCCCGAGGGCAGCTTGCGGATGCGCCCGAAGCGACGCTTCCTCTTCGCGGCCATCAGGCAGCCCTCCCGTAGCACGATCGGCGTCGGCGGATGGGGTGGACGGTGTTGCCGTCGATGTACGCGTCCAGCACGCTCTCCGCGATCCGCACGTGACGCCCGACCTTGACGAAGGCGATCCGGCGTTCGGCAATCAGCCGACGAGGAAAGCGCACGGTGGTGCCGAGACGTTCGGCGGCTTGCTCCACGGTCAATAGGTGGTCGCTCAAGACTGTTCTCCTTCCGAGGCGAGTGCTTCGCGGGCCGATTCGCGGTTGAGCGGGTTGTCGACGTGGCCGATGGCCGCGAGTCGACAGGTAGGCGGCGGAATGACTGCGGTGACGCTGTGACAGCTGTGACTGGTCATTGCTGTCCCCCGTTCTCGGACGGCACGACGTAGCCGCCGTCCTTCCTGATGAGCTGGACGTCCTTGGCCATCCGCGAGCAGGTCTGGCGGACGAGGTCCGGTTCCAGACCCGTGCCCTCGGTGATGGCCTTCGGCCTGGCCCCGGGGTTCGCGCGGACGAAGCGCAGGATCGTCGCGCGGGTGTCGCCGATGGTGTGGTCGGCGGCGGGACCTTCGAGGAGTTGCCAGGCGCCGGCTTCCGCGTAGAAGCGGAGCGCGTACTCGGCCTCGTCCACGTCGCGGCCGGTCACGTGGAGGACGCCGTCGGCCTGGCCGCGGGAGCGCTTCAGGACGAGGGTGGCGTCAGCGGCGCCCGCGAGGCCGTTCGTGCCGGAGACCTCGGCGAGGAAGTCGTCCGATCCGGCCTTGCGCACATGGTGGACCAGGACCATGGCGACGCCGTAGTGGTCCGCGATCCGCTTCGCGTGTCCGACGGCGGCGTAGTCCGCGTCGTATGCCGAGGCGCCGGGGGTCGAGTGTCCGCGCATCTTCGCGAAGACGTCGATGACGACCATCCGTGCCTCGGGGTTGCGGTCGAGCCACTGGGCGATCGCCTCGTTCCCGCCCTGTGGCAGCGGCGGGCAGGAGGTCGCGAGCGTCAGTGTGGCCGGGGCGGGTCGGCCGCCGAGGATCTTCCCCATCCGGGTCTGGAGTCGGCGCGGGGTGTCCTCCAAGGCGAGGTACAGCACTGGGCCGCCTTCGACCGGGATGGTGTCCATGGCGGTACCTCCGCCCGCGACCGAGAGGCCCAGTCCCAGGGACAGCCAGGACTTGCCGACCTTGGGCGGCCCGGCAAGCAGGTTGACGCCCTCGGCGAGGATCCCGGGAACGGCCCACTTGGGCTCAGGGAACTCCGTCGCCATCAGCTCGTCGGCCGTCCAGGCGGTGCGGATGCGCTGCTGGGCGGGCTGGAGTGGCTGCGGCTCCGGGGCGGGGTGCGCGGAGTACAGATGGGGCGTGGTGTCGGGGTTGTCGGTCACTTCGCCTCATCGCTCTCTCGGGTCTGCGCCGCGATCCACTTCGCGGCAGCGGAGCAGGAGGGGAAGCCGTCCCGTGCCCGCTCCCAGCGAATTGCGCCAATCCCGTATGTGCCGTTCGGCGTCGGCATTGCGACGGCCGAGAACTGCTTCCCGCCGCGCGGCCCGCGCCCTTCGTGGATCTCGCCGACCACGTCTGATGCCGTCAGCCGTCGCGGTTTGCCGCGAGTGACCAGGAACTCGTGGGGCTCGGCGTCGAACCAGGGCTGCCCTGGCCACAGGTAGAGACCGGCCGCCTTGCGCGGAGCCTCGCCGAATCCGGTCTCCCGGGTGGTCGTACGGTGGTTCCCGCCGCTCTCGCCGCTGATGACATGGGCGACGTGGCAGGCGAGGCAGACCACCCGCACCGCCGTACGCGGGTACGAACCCCCGTGGTCGCAGTCCTCGTTCGGGCAGGTGTGCCTCTCGGTCGCGCCACCGTACGACGAGCGGCAGTGCTCGTCCTCGCGTACGTCGACCGTCCACGACGGTCGGGGGCAGGCCGGGCCGTGGGGCAGCTCCCGCCAACCGAGGTAGGTGTCCTGAAGGCTGAGGTTCACGCTGCCCTCCTGGTGACGGTGCGGGGCTTGCGCGCACCGGCGCGGAGTCCGGAGGCGATGGTGCGCAGGGCCTCCGACTCGCGCAGGCCCTTCACCGCAGCGGCGGCGGCGAGCTTCGCCGTCACACCGCCCTCGGGCAGCTCTCCACCCGCTACGAGCTGCCCGAGCGCCACGGACGCCTGATAGAGGGCGTTGTTCCGGTTGCCGTTGACGGCCCGTGCGATCCGTTGGACCTCCCCGGCGACAGCAGCCGCGAGGTAGCGGTCGAGGCCGTTGACGGCGAGCAGCGACACGTCCAGCGGCTCCTGCGGCGGCAGCGGCGCCGGAGCGAGGAGCTTCGCCAGCCAGCTCGGGAGCGGCGCCGGAGGTGCGTCATGGACGACCTGGTACGAGCGGCCGTCGACTGTGCTGCCGGCGGCGACGACGTAGCCGCCGTTCGCCCGGGTGTCGATCTTCCTGCCGAGCCTGCCCGCCGTGTTCCGCAGCGCGGTACCGGTCGGGGCCGTGAAGTAGAGGTGGAGACCTCCGCTGACGGTCCGGACGGTGTACGTGTCGGAGGGGTAGCGCTCGCCGTGTTCCTCGGCGAGCAGGCCGAGCGCGTCAGCGCCGTCGGTCACGCCCGCCGGGGTCGCCGCAGGCGGGCGGTCGCCCTCGTCCTTGGGGACGTCCAGATCCACGACGACCAGACGCGAAGGGCCAGTGGCGACCCCGAGGTTGTAGGCACCGGCCGACCAGCAGCGTGTGAGCCGGGCAGGGTCGGTCGTGGCGCGGGACTCCCACGAGCGCACAGCAGGGCGCTTGCCGTCCGGGACGAGCGGGAAGATGTGCCAGCCCCGCTCAGCGGCCTGAAGGACTGCCGGGGGTGGGGTGAAGTGGTGCATCCTGATGGCACCTCCTGATTCCTTGGATGGGATGGGGAGGACCGGGGCAGCGGGCTTCGTTGGCCCGTCGACCGCTGCCCCGGTCCGATTCAGTGGTTCTGTGCGAGCCGCCGGACGCGGTACTCCTCGCGGACGTACGCCCGGCGGTTCCCGGCGGCGGCAAGGTGACCGCCCGGGGATCGACTGCGGAGCTCCCGCCTACGAGTCCAGGTCCGGGATCGCGTTGGCGAGGGCGGCCATGAACTGGTCGATGGCCGGCGCGGCCGGGGTGTGGGAGAGGTAGTAGCCGAAGAGCACCGCGACCACGGCCGCGACACCTCCGACCGACTTCGAGCGGATGAGCAGGAAGAGCAGGACGCCGAAGAGGAGCAGGGCGGAGATCGTGAAGGTCAACGTCGGGCCTCCGTTACGGGAGTTCGGGCGAGACTGCCGGGCAGGGTGGCTCGGTGTCGGAGGTGGCGGCGTTGGCCGCGAGTCCGAGCAGCAGACCGAACAGCGCGAGGTACAGGACTCGGCGCATGAAGTCCTCCTTGTCTCAGCGGGCGGCGTCGCGGTGCAGCCGTGCGACGGCGTTGTAGAGGCGGCGGCCGATCCGGAAACGCTGTCCGTAGCCGTCGCAGCGACGGCAACTGCGACCGCGCTTGAGCCGCCCGCTGAGGCGGGAGACGCGGACCTGGGTTCCCCAGCCGCCGCACTTGCGGCAGGCGCCGAGGGGGCTGGCCGCGCACAGGGCTGTGTAGCTGAGCGTGATGAACAGAAGAATGATGACGAGGTCGAACCACATGGGCATGGAAACCCCTCTCCAGGCTGGTTTCTGGGGTTGTTCATGGAGTGGTGCTAGGCACTAGTGCGCAGTTCAGAGGCCGTTGAGGTCGCTAGCGGGGGTGCTAGGTCTAGCGGGGTGACCCGCTAGGTCCAGCGGGCGCGAGCGGCTAGGCCGCAGCGGCTCCGCCGTCACGTTCGGCGATGGCCTTGAGGATGTCGGCGCGTTTGATGCCGCGCCTGTTCGCGCCCTTGCCGTCCTCCGCCGTGCCCCACACCTGGCCGGTGCGGACGCCGTACGGCTTGAGCGCGAGGGTCAGCTGCTCGCCCGTCCAGTCGCCGTACACGCCGGGCCGCAGCTCGGCGAGGGCGGCGACGGCCACCTCGTTCCAGACCTTGTGGCTGGTGTCGGGGATGGCGGCGATGAGATCGGCAAGCAGGTCGTACGACGGGGACTCCGGGCCCTCGGGCTGGTCGCCTGCGGCATGGCCCGCGAGCGTTCCGGCACGCTCACGCAAGGCACGGGCCCGGAGCGCGATGCGGTCGGCCTCCACCGCGTCGATGAACGCGGACCGTACGATCCGAGCGTCCGCGCCTTCGCCGAGGAAGTAGCAGACGCCCTTCTCGGACCAGGCGAACAGGGTGGCCCGTACGCCCCGTTTGTAGGCGCCGGTGCCGAGCACCATGTCGTTCTCGACCTGGCCCATGACCTTCAGGCACCAGCGGGCGGAGGCGTTGGCGCTGATCGGCTTCGGGATGCTGTCCTTGTCCGGCCGCTGGGTCGCCAGCAGCAGCACAATGCCTGTCGCCGGACCGCGCTTGACCAGGTCGACGCAGATCTCCTCGAACTCCGCGCCGTGCTTGTCGTGCTCGAACCAGACCTGGCACTCGTCCACACCGATGACGATCGGGTGCAGTCCGAGCGAGCGTTTCGACGCCAGCTCGGTCGTCACCTTGGACTCGGGGCAGATGTCCTTGGGCAGGGACCGGATCACCTTGGCCCGCCGCCGCATCTCCTCCCGGATCTGCCTGAGGTCGGCGATGGCGTACTCGATGTCCGCCTCCTCCTCGCCTGCCCGGTGCCGGTAGCCCACGCGGTCGCCGACCGCGTCGAGGTCGCCAGTGCCCTTGAGGTCGTACGTGTGGAGCTCCGCGCGCACATCGAGCGCGGCGATGAGGAGCAGCAGGCGGAGCAGGAAGGTCTTGCCCATCCGGGGGATCGCGCCGATCACGCCGGCGATGAACATCAGCGTGATGCCGACCCACCGGCCGCGCTGGTCCGTACCCCAGTCGATCGGCCGGAAAAGGTCCACGGTGCCGGACTTGGCGAGCGGCCAAGGTACCTGCCGGGTCTTCGAGAGGTCCTGGTCGCCGACCCACAGCCGGAGGTGCCCCGTGTGCTCGTCGGTGACGGACTCCGGCCAGACGCAGCCGAGAGGGCGGCGCAGACCGGACGCCAGACGCTCGCGCCGGTCGGCCACGTCGGTCACGGTGACGCCGTACGGGAGGTCCCCCTCCGCGAGCCAACCCGGGCCGTCGCGGGTGATGGGCGCGGTAAAGGTGAACCCGGGGCCGCCCTTGGCCTGGTCCTGGTTGATCGCCGGGATGCCGAGGGAGCCCAGGGCGCGGAGGACGATATCGCTCGTGAGCTTGGTGGCCTTCGGGATCTCGACGGCCCGGTTGATGACCGGAGCGTCGGCCGACTGTCCCAGCCGACCGAGTGTCAGCACTCCGGTCACCATCGCGAGCGCGGTCAGCCACCTCGGGGCGAGGACGTAAAGGGCCAGGGCGACGATCGGCCCGACGGTGCCCGCGACGAGTGACACGATCGTCCGCCACCGGACCCGGCGGTCACGCTGCCGGGAGAGTTTCAAGTAGTCGCCGACGTCCTCACGGCTGGCGGCGTCCTGCCGCAGCGGCTCGCCTTCGGCGTCCGACACCCAGCGCATCACGTTGCCGAGGAACCGGGCGGCTCCCAGCGGAGCCTGCACGGTGAGCCGGAGCGCGTACCAGGGCGTTCGTACGGAGTGATAGGCGGCTACATGCCACGCGTACGCAGCGACGCCTTTCCCCGCGGTGGTGAACTCGCCCCATGACCGGGCCCATGCGGGGATTACAGGGCGCCGTTTGGAGCCGAGGACACGGTCCACGAGTCCGGGGCCCGAGGAGCCGCCGGGCCGGTCCACCATGATCGTGTCGGTCGGGTCGGCCGACTCTCCCGGCTCTGGGCGAGTCGACTCAGCGGAGCCACCGGGCGTCGGTGCTCCGCCCTTCGACGCGGGCGCCGGCTCCGGGGAGTGGGAGGCGACCTCCTTCTCCAGTCGCGCGAACAGTTCGCGCTCGTGAGCGTCACCGCTCTCGTGTTTCACTGACGTTCCTTCCTGTCAGACGGGAGGGACAGCCGGGCCTGGCCCTACCCGCCAAAGCAGCGGCCGGGCCCGGCGAAACAGGTGGGGACTTCGGTGTCAGACACCGGCCGGATCGGGAAGCATCTGCTCCTCGCGTTCGGCTTTGAGTACGTCGCGAAGCCGACGTGACCGGTCCTGGCTGCAACCGACCGCCTTGCGGATGCGTTCGGCATCCAGGCGCTCATACGGCCAGTCGGCGGTCTCCGCGCGGCCCTTGCTGAGTGCTTCGTCCCAGCTCATGCGGGGACTGCTCTTGTCGTGCCGGGCGCGGCGACGCGGCCGGGGCTCGCGGCGTTCGGGCTCATCCGCGCCGGGCTCTTTGTCTGAGGGCATCCCGGGGTCGAGTTCGCCCATCCGGAGAAGTACGAGGTCACGGCGCGGCGCCCGCGAGCGCCATCGGCGTCCGTACCGCTCGCGCAGTTCGGCGCGGGCGAGCAGGCGCCGCTTCTCCACCCGCAAGGCCTCGCGGTAGTCGGTCAGCTCCCAGAGCACCATGCGACGCCAGAGCGCGAGCGTCGTGCGGGGTGCGAAGAGCCAGCGAGAGCGCCGGATACGTTCCATCCGCCGACCCGTGGCCGCGCCGATCCGCACGGCGTACCCATGGGCGACGATTTCGCTGAGGACGACCCACAGAAGCGGCATCGTCCCGTGAGCGATCCGGGCGGAAAGCGAGGAGCCGGCCGCGATGTTCAGCCAGCACGTGACGAGCGTCAGCGCCCACGGCACCGCGCGCACCCAGGCCAGCGGCATGCCGAACCTGATGAGCAGAAGGTTCGCCGCGGTGAAGACCGGGATCGCGAAGTCGATGCCGATCGGCAGCATCCAGGACTGGGTGAAGCCCCACCGCTCCGCCGTCTGGGAGACGGAGTTGAACGAGGAAGCCAGCCCGAGGCCGCCGACTCCGGCACCGGCGGGGGCGACCGCGCAGAGCAGTAGGCGTTCGCTTCTCGTCAGCGGCGGAAGGGGCGCGGTGTGCGGTGCTCCCCCGTTCACGCGGCCTTCCTCGACCACGGGGGGTGGGGTGCCGTGACCCCGTCCCTCAGCTGCACGACACTCATCAGCTGCTCGGCATAGAGCGTGTTGAGCACCGACACCTCATCGATGTCACTCGACTCGCGCAGTTCCGCCAGCACGTCACCGGCTGCGGCGAGCCGGACTGCGCGCTGTTCGGGGGTCTCGTCCGGCATGCCGAGGAACAGCTCGCGGAAGTCCTCGGGCATCGGGATGTCGAACTCGAACCCGTAGGCCAGTTCGACGAATTCAACGGCGTTCACGGCCTCTTGGCCGCCAACGTACGTACGCATCGACCTCTCCTGAGTCCTGGATGCGGGCTTGGATGGGATGGGAGAGCCGAGGTCGGTGGGCATCGCGTGGCCCGTCGGCCAACGTCCTCGGCTGAGAAGTGCGAGGGGCCGTCAGACGCGGAAGCGGCGAGGCCCGGTCAGGCGCACCCACGACTGGAATGTGAGCTTCACGGCGGTGCAGCAGCCGAGGCCCGTGAGGAAGGCCAGCGACCAATCAGCGGCGAGCTCCCAGGCGGAACGCCAGCCGACCACAGCGGTGGCCAGGGCGAGCACGGATACGACGGTGTGGGCAGCGGTCGGCGGTCGGCTGTGGCGAGCCACGAGGTCCAGGTCATAGGGCGCTGCCAGCCGTATGCCTCCGCCCGGGAGCCGGAGGGCGACGAGGTTGCCTTCCACGCTGGTGGTCAGTCCGGCCACGGTGGCAAGGGCCATGTCGCTGCGGTCGCGGACGACATCGCCGATGGCGAGCTGCATGGATACCTCCTTGGAACAGATGACGGGCCCAGGGCGGAAGCCCCGCCCAGGGGTTGGCGCCGTTTCGGACGGCGGCGCCGAAGATCAAGTGAGCTGTTCTTTCAAGGCGCGCTGTGGAGTTCTCAAGGAGCGGATGCGGCCTTCGTACTCACCCCTGCGGGCTTTCCTCCGGGCATCGGGCAGAGCAACTCCTAAAGAGTTCCTGTCCTCAAGACCTCTTTAGGAGTTGATTTGGACTATGACGTACGAGCTCCCCGGTCGTCAAGACCTCTTAAGGAGTCGTATGCTGGCGTCGCCCCTCGATCAGGAACGGTGAGCACCACATGGCCAAGGCGTACGAGAAGATCGCCGACGAGCTGCGGGAAGCTATCCGCGCAGGTCAGATGCGCCCGGGTGACAAGCTTCCGGCCGAGACCGCGTTGGCCGAGCGGCACCGGAAGAGCGTCCCCACGATCCGCGAGGCACTACGCCTTTTGCAGGACGAGGGGCTCATCGAGAAGCAACACGGCCGGGGCAACTTCGTCCGCCAGCCCCGCACTCGCGTCCTGCGCACGAACCTGCGCCATCAGTGGGAGAAGAACCGCGCACGCGAGCCCGAGCGGGAGCGACTCCAGACCGGCGCCACGGAGCACGACACCGGCCTCCAGGTGAACGACCTCGTCTTCAGCGCCTCCTACGGGGAGGCCAAGGCGGACAGGGGTCTGGCCGAGGCCTTCGGGGTATCCGAGGGCGCATCGCTGGTCGAGCGGGTCTACCGGACGCGGTACGCGGCGGAGACCGCGCCCTTCGCCCTGGTGAGTTCGTACCTCGTACGCGACATGGTCGCCGTGAACCCCGACCTCCTGGACGAGACGAAGGAGCCGTGGCCCGGCGGCACCCAGAACCAGTTGCTGACGCTTGGCATCGAGCTCGACCGCATCGAGGAGCGGATCACCGCCCGCCCGCCGACGCCCGAAGAAGCCGAGGAGTTGGAGCTCCCTCCCGGGACGTCGGTCATCGTCCTGCGTAAGACCTCGTACGACACCGACGACCGCGCCGTGGAGATCTCCGACGTCACGCTGCCCGGCGACCGCACGGAACTCCTGTTCACCACTCCCCTGGAAAGGTGGTGAGTGCCGTGGCCCGGCGCGTCATCATCGTCACCGCTGTCCACGCCCCGTCGGCGCAGTTCCTGCCGGACGCGTACAAGTCGATCTGCGAGCAGGAGCTCCCCGACGGCTGGGAATGGCGCTGGATCATTCAGGAAGACGGGAAGACGGACCAGGTCAGCCCGCATGTCCCCGACGGCGACGAGCGGGTGGTCTTCCGTCAGGGGCGGTCGGGCGGCCCCGGCGTCGCACGCATGATGGCCATGGCCCATGCCGACGGTGACTACGTCAAGGTCCTGGACGCCGACGACCAGTTGGCACCGGGTGTGCTCGCCCGGGATCTGGCCGCGCTCGAAGCGGACGCGTCGATCGGCTGGGCGACATCACGCGTGCTCGACTTCCTGCCCGACGGCTCGACCGCCGGTTTCCCGGGCGACCCCGACGCCGGCCCGATCGAGCCTGGCGAAGTGCTGGAGTACTGGAAGGCGAACGGCTTTCGCGCCCAGGTGCACCCGGCGACCCTCTTCGTGCGCCGTGACCTGCTCCTCGCCCTGGGAGGTTGGATGGCGCTTCCGGCATCCGAGGACACCGGGCTGCTGATGGCCCTGAACGCGACGAGCCGTGGCTGGTTCTCCCCGGAGGTGGGTCTCCTCTACCGCAAGTGGCCTGGACAGGCGACGAGCCAGCCCTCCCACACGGAGGCCGCCGAGCGCGACGCGCGCATGGCGGTCGTGGAGGCGAGGGCGCGCGCGCTCGCAAGCCTGGACTGGTGCTATCCGGCGCAGCGCTGACTGAGAGGGTCAGGGGAAACAGGGTCCGCAGCGCCCGGTCACGAACCGCTGTCGGCCGATGAGGCCATCTACGGTTGCACGGGGGTGGTCCTGTGTCCGGCTCCTAGCAATTGCTCAGTGCCGGCGAAGAGCTGCAGCGCATCTGGGGCGAGCAGGACGTTGTCCGGTAGTCGCTTGCCGTTGCTGTACGCCGATGGAGTACCAGGGGCACCGGCGTCCTCGTAGGCCTTCTGGGAGGCGGCCACAAAGTCCGCGTACTTCATCTCCTGAACCGCGGAGTCGAACGCCGGGCTGCGGAGGCCCTTCACGCGCGATGCCATCGCGAGCAGGAACTTGTCGGTATAGCCGTCGGTCTGCTCCGCTGGCTGGTTACGGAAGAGCATGGCGTGGTATTCGGCGAACTTGCCCTGTTCCAGCGCAGCGCGTAGTGCGTTGGCTGCCTTCTTCGAGCCGGTGCCACCAAGTCGGTCGTCAAGGAAGGAGGCCAGAGTGTACTCGGCCCGCACTTCCTTTCCGAGTGTCATGTCCAGCAACGCGGGACCCGAGCCGTTCACCTCGAACTGCCGACAGACGGGACAGCGCATGTCCTCGTACAGGTGAACGGGCGTCCGGCTCGGATCCCCCACGACGATCGTGGTCCCGTCCGGCCCCAGGGACTCTGGCAGGTCCTCAATCACGGCATATGGGTGGCGGCGTTCGCGCTGCGCCGCATTCGTCTGGTCACCGCAAGCTGCCGTGGACAGCCCCAGCAGTGCGACCGCCATCAGTAGGCGGCGGATTCGTCCGGCTCTCACGAAAGGTCCCTCCCCTTGATACGCGGGGAGACTTTAGCGGCGGACCGGGACCTCGTAGACAACCTCGCAGTGCGCAGCCGGTACGACGACCGCTGGCCGGAAGCCTGAGCGCGCTATGCCAGACCGGCCAGAGCGTCCAGGACATCGGCCGTGAACTCGCTGCCCCTCCTCTGCTGGAGCACCGTGAAAGCCCACAGGCTGACCGTGGCCGCGGTGATTGCCTCGTACAACCATTGGCCGCCTCTCCTGGTCTGGTGCTTCGACTGTCGGGCGGGCAGCGGACGCCTGCGGTTGTCACCGGTTCTCTCAAACCCCACGTCTGTCCAGGTCACGATGTGTTGTAACGTGCTCATGCGGTCGACCCAACGGCTGCTCTCTGCGCAGCCGCGGTCATCGCCACCGCCGGTGGGGGGCGGGGGTGTCGTTGGGACCGGTTACGTGAGCTTCGACGGCACCTCGTTCGGCGTGCCGAAGGGTCGTGCCTGGTTCGGGGCTGCGTGAACGGCTAAGAGTCGCGGCGCGGGGGGATCCGCCCCACTCGACACACTGCATGTATTCGATTTTCAGGCGGGGCCGGTGGGGGCCGTCTCGTCATCAATTGGGGGGTTCGATGAGTGTCAAGGCGCTCACTGCTGCCGCGGTCTGTGCGGCCACTGTCCTTGGTGTCACCGCTGTGGCACCCGCAGCGACCGCGGCTGGATCCGCACCGCGGGCCGCCGTGAGCGGCGGCGGGACCGCGGGGACTGACAAGGCGGACTTCAATGGCGACGGCTACCCGGACCTCGCGATCGGCGCGCACACCGCCACCGTGGCTGGTTTCAAGCGGGCTGGCGTGGTCACCGTCGCCTACGGCTCCGCCACGGGCTTGCGGTACGAGACGGCCTCGGTCATCAGCAAGGCCACGCCGGGCGTCCCCGGCGAGCCCGTCGAGGGTGAGCGGTGGCGCGAGGTCAGCGGCCACGGCGATCTGAACGGCGACGGATACGACGACCTGGTCGTCCGCTGGGCCAATAAGAGCATGGTGCTCTGGGGCAGCAAGGGCGGCATTACCGGCGCCACCACCACGTCCATCGCCGCCTACGGCGGCTTCGGAGTGGGCGACGTCAATGGCGACGGCGTCGACGACGTCGTCAGCAGCAGCACCTTCGGCAAGGAACACGGCCTTAGCGTCTTGCTCGGCCCGATCAACCGGACCACGGGCAGGTCGGCACGCGTGTGGTACCGCGACATCGAGAAGTTGGACAAATTCAACCCCTCCGAGGTCTACGTCGGCGACACGACGGGCGACGGCGTCGACGACATCGTGGTCAGCGGCTGGTACGGAAGCCGCACGCATGGCGGTGTGGTACTCAAGGGCTCGGCAAAGGGCCTGGTCAAGGGCACCGCTTTCAACGAGCCTTACGCCTCCCTGGGCAACAGCTACACCTTCGGCGACCTGAACAAGGACGGCCGCCAGGACCTGGTCACCGGCCATCCCGATGGTTACCTGGGGAAGATCCATGTGGCCTACGGCAGCCCCGACGGCCTCACAGACGCCCGCTCCTACACCCAGGCCAGCAGCGGAGTCCCGGGGATCGACGAGGCAGGCGACCAGTTCGGCTCGGCCGTGGCCATCGGCGACACCGACAAGGACGGCTACGACGACGTGGTCATCGGCGCCTCCTACGAGACCGGCTCCGACCCGGCCACCACCGCGAAGTCGGGCGCGATCACCGTGCTGCGCGGCAGCGCGTCCGGGCTCACCACCAGCGGGGCCGCCTCGTTCACCCAGAACGCCGTCGGCATCCCCAGCACCTCGGAGAACAACGACCACTTCGGTGCCGCGCTGGCCCTGATCGACACCGACAAGAACGGCAGCCCCGAGCTCTACGTGGGCGGCAACGGCGAGGACGGCTACCGGGGCCGGG
>NZ_JBHXFA010000011.1:7275-72608 GCF_042724175.1 Streptomyces sp. NPDC127084 | reverse complement strand
GGGCACACAGTGCCTGGGACCGCCCTTCCGTACGCCTGCGGATGAGCGCGGCCCGTTACGCCAGCTTGGCGTCCAGCGTGATGGTCGTGCCCGTCAGCGCCTGGCTGACCGGGCAGTTCTTCTTGGCGTCCTCGGCGGCGGCCTGGAAAGCCGCCTCGTCGATGCCCGGTACCTCGCCGGTGACCGACAGGTGGATGCCGGTGATGCCCTCACCCGGCTGGAAGGTGACCTCGGCCTTGGTCTCCAGACGGGTGGGCGGGGTGCCCGCGCCATTGAGACCGTGGGACAGGGCCATGGAGTAGCAGCTCGAATGGGCGCCGGCGATCAGCTCCTCGGGGCTGGTCTTGCCGTTCGCCTGCTCGGCGCGCGACGGCCACGAGACCGGGAAGTCGCCGATGCCGGACGAGTCGAAAGTGACTACGCCCGAGCCCTTGAGCAACTCGCCTTCCCAGACGGTGTGAGCCTGACGCGTGGTGGCCATGATGGATCCCTTCTCCAGCAAGTGAATCGGTCCAACTGGCTTCAACCTACTGGAATCCACGGGGATCTACCGGCCGACAAGCCCCTTGGCGTCCCTGGCCAGTGCGGTGAGCCGCGAGATGGCTCGGAAGTACTTCTTCCGGTAGCCGCCGTTCAGCATCTCCTCACTGAACAACTGGTCGAACGGTAGCCCCGACGCCAGTACGGGCACCTCGCGGTCGTACAACCGGTCGGCGAGTACGACGAGCCGCAGCGCGGTCGACTGGTCCGGCACCGGCCGCACATCGGTGAGGCAGACGGCACGCACATCGTCCGTGAGCGCTCCGTAGCGGCTCGGGTGGACCCGCGCCAGATGGTCGAGCAACTCCGGGAAGGCGTCGAGCGAGGCGCCGTCGGTGGCGTGGGCGGCCTTGGTGACCTGCTCGTCCGTGAACGGCGGCGGGGCCTCCGGCAGCCCGCGGTGGCGGTAGTCCTCACCGTCGATCCGCAGCGGCCTGAAGTGCGCCGACAGACCCTGGATCTCCCGCAGGAAGTCGGCGGCGGCGAACCGTCCCTCACCGAGTTTCCCCGGCAGGGTGTTGGAAGTGGCCGCGAGCGCGACACCCGCGTCCACCAGCTTGCCCAGCAGGGTGGACACCAGCACAGTGTCACCCGGGTCGTCCAGCTCGAACTCGTCGATGCACAGCAACCGGTGCCCGCTCAGGGTGCTCACGGTCTGCTGGAACCCGAGTGCGCCGACCAGATTGGTCAGCTCGACGAAGGTGCCGAACGCCTTGAGTGCCGGCTCGGCCGGTGTGGCGTGCCACAGCGAGGCCAGCAGATGGGTCTTGCCGACGCCGTAGCCACCGTCCAGATAGACGCCGCGCGGTGCGGTCGGCGCCGCGGGCTTCTTCGCGAACCAGCGCCGCCTGCCCGCCCCGCTGGCGTGCGCCCCGCCCAGACCGGCGGCGAACGTGCTCAGCACCGAGACCGCCTCGCTCTGGCTGGGCTGGTTGGGGTCCGGCACATAGGTATCGAAGCGGACCGCGTCGAAACGCGGCGGCGGCACCATCTCCGCGACCAGGCGGTCGGCGGGGACATGGGGCTCGCGGGCGCACAGGGACAGCGGGGCCGCTTCGGTTATGGGGCTGGTCGACACAGCTACCCACTCTACGGGCCGTGCCAGACTGCACGTCATGCGACGTCTGTTCCCTGTGACCGACCCGACAGCCGGGGCCGCCGGCCCGGCCGACCGCGAGTGGAGCCTTGACGAGCTCGCCGACGCCTACGCGTACCCCGGCGAGCGCCGCTCCCGTGGGGACGGTACGGAGGGCGTGTGGTTGCGCGGCAACATGGTCGCGTCCCTGGACGGCGCGGCGCAGCACGACGGGCGGTCGCAGCCGCTGTCCTCCGCGATGGACATGCGGATCTTCGGCACCCTGCGGGCGCTGGCGGACGCGGTGATCGTCGGCGCGGAAACGGCACGCCAGGAGGGCTACCGCCCGGCGCGGGCACGGGACGCCTTCGCACGGCGCAGGGCAGCGGCCGGGCAGGGACCGGCTCCGGCCGTGGCCGTGGTCAGCGCCGGCCTCGACCTGGACTTCAGCCTGCCCCTGTACGCGTCCCCGCTGGTGCCGACCCTGGTACTGACCGGCGCCGCCGCACCACCCGACCGCGTCGACGCCGCCCGTGCGGCGGGCGTGGACGTGGTCATCGCCGGTGACGGCCCGGGCGTCGACCCCGCCCGTGCCGTACGGGCCCTGGCCGACCGAGGACTGCGGCGGCTGCTCACCGAGGGCGGTCCGCGGCTGCTGGGCCAGTTCATCGCGTCCGACGTGCTGGACGAGCTGTGCCTGACCCTGTCCCCGACGCTCACCGCGGGGGACGCCCAGCGGATCGCGGGCGGCCCCTCGGTGGCGGTGCCGCGGCGCTTCGGGCTGGCGTCGCTGCTGGAAGAGGACGGATTCCTCTTCACCAGCTACCGCCGGATCGGATAGATCGGATTGGTCGGATTGGTCGGATAGGACCGGGCGTTTTTCGTTCCGGTTTGCCCCGGGCGGGCACTATTACTCACGGACCCCGTGCGCACACGGGGAAGGATGGTTTCCGCAGAACGCAGAAGGGTGCCCGACGTGTTCACCAGCGTATTGATGATCGAGAAGCCCCTCACGTCCGTGGACGTGGACTTCGTCACCACCCTGCACGCGGACGAGCCCGTCTCGTTCATCGTCCTCATGCAGCCGCGCGGTGACCAGGCGGATTTCCTGCTGCGCGCCATCGACGACGTCGCCATGGGCGAGCTGAAGGAAGCCGTCAGAGAAGGGGACGAACCCGAGGGCAGGGAGGCGAGAAAGCCGGCGGAGCTCGCCCTCGAACACTCGCTCGCGGCACTGAGGGCGGCCGGGAGCGAAGCCGTCGGGCAGGTGGTCGAGGACCATCCGCTGGACGCGCTGAAGACCATCGTGGACGAGTCCGGTGCCGACGAGGTGATCGTGCTGACCGCGCCGCACTACGTGGAGGAGTTCTTCCATCGCGACTGGGCGTCCCGGGCCCGCCACAAGGTCGGTGTACCGGTGCTCAAGCTCTTCGCCCACAGCGAATAGGGTGGGCGTCCGTACGACACCCGCTCCGACCGCACTCTGGAGACACGCAGATGGCACCCGGCATCCCCCCCGCCATGGCACGGCCGCACTTCATCGGCATCGGCGGCGCCGGAATGTCCGGGATCGCGAAGATCCTCGCCCAGCGCGGAGCGAAGGTCGCGGGAAGTGACGCCAAGGAGTCGGCGACCGCCGACGCCCTGCGCGCGCTCGGGGTGACCGTGCACATCGGGCACACCGCGGAGCATCTCGCCGACGACGCCTCCTGCGTGGTCGTCTCCAGCGCCATCCGTGCCGACAACCCCGAGCTGGCCCGCGCCGCCGAGCTCGGCGTTCCCGTCGTGCACCGCTCCGACGCGCTCGCCTCGCTGATGCACGGCACCCGGACCATCGCCGTGGCCGGTACGCACGGCAAGACCACCACCACCTCGATGCTGGCGGTCGCCCTGAGCGAGCTGGGCCTCGACCCCTCGTACGCGATCGGCGGAGACCTGGCTGGGCCCGGCACGAACGCCCGGCACGGCGCCGGTGAGCTCTTCGTCGCCGAAGCCGACGAGAGCGACCGCAGCTTCCAGAAGTACGACCCCGATGTCGCGATCGTCCTCAACGTCGAGCTCGACCACCACGCCAACTACGCCTCCATGGACGAGATCTACGAGTCCTTCGAGGCCTTCGTCGCCAAGATCCCGCAGGGCGGCACCCTGGTTGTCGGCGAGCACGCCGGTGCCCGGGAACTGGCCGCTCGGGTCGCCGCCCGCGAGGACCTGACCATCGTGCGGGTCGGTGAGGACGAGGCGGCCGACGTACGGATCCTCGCGATCCGGCCGAACGGGATGACCAGCGAGGTCACCGTCGCCCTCGCCGATGGCACCGGGGCGGGCGGCAGCGTGGGCGCCGGCGAGATCACCTTCACCGTCTCCGTCCCGGGCCGCCACTACGCCCACAACGCCGCAGCCGCCCTCGCCGCGGGCGCCCGTATGGGCATCGCCCCCGCCGACCTGGCCGCCGCCCTCACCGCCTACACCGGCGTGGGCCGCCGCCTCCAGCTCAAGGGCGAAGCGGCCGGTGTCCAGGTCATCGACTCGTACGCGCACCACCCGACCGAGATGACCGCCGACCTGGAGGCCATGCGCGCCGCCGCCGGCGACCGCAGGCTGCTCGTGGTCTTCCAGCCCCACCTCTTCTCCCGCACCCAGGAGCTCGGGACCGAGATGGGCCAGGCCCTCGCCCTCGCGGACGCGTCCCTGGTCCTGGACATCTACCCCGCCCGCGAGGACCCGATCCCGGGCGTCACCAGCGCCCTGATCACCGACGCCGCGACCGCCGCGGGCGCCCGTGTGACCCCCGTACCCGACAAGGCGTCCGTTCCCGGCCTGGTCGCGGGAATGGCCGCGCCAGGTGATCTCGTTCTCACCATGGGCGCTGGAGACGTAACGGACCTCGGTCCGCGGATCCTGGCCCAGCTGTCTGAGTGAGTCCGTCCAGGACCCCGAGCGAGGGAGAGCGAGCATGGCGTACGACGTCGAGAAGCCGGACGAGCAGTGGCGGGCGGAGCTGACCCCGGCGGAGTACGCGGTGCTCCGCGAGGCCGGTACCGAGCCCGCCTTCCGCGGTGAGTACACGGACACCAAGACCAAGGGCGTCTACTCCTGCCGGGCGTGCGGCGCCGAGCTCTTCACCTCCGGCACCAAGTTCGAGTCGCACTGCGGCTGGCCGTCCTTCTACGACCCGAAGGACTCGGACGCGGTGGAGCTCGTCGAGGACCGCTCCCACGGCATGGTCCGCACCGAGGTGCGCTGCGCGCGCTGCGGCTCGCACCTCGGGCATGTCTTCGAGGGCGAGGGCTACCCGACCCCGACGGACCAGCGGTACTGCATCAACTCGATCTCGCTGCGGCTGGAGCCGGACGGGAGCTGAGGTCGCACGTTGGCCAGGCGGGGAGTCGTGCGCTGGCCCGTGTGCTCGCGGACTGCACGGTGCCGCAGGCCCGCGGCTCCGCGCCCGCCATCCGGCGGACCGGCGCAGGACGGCCGGAGTGCATGGCCTGCCTTACGGGTCCGGACCTGACCGGCTGGCGCCGGGTGGGCACCGCACTGGGGGAGGCTGGGCTGCCCGGGAATAAGAAACCCGACGCGGTCGACGCCTGGGTAGCGCCGGCCGCCACCAAGCACGGCAGCGCGGTGATCTTCACGAGCGACCCGGACGGCATCCAGGCACATCTGGCGGTGCTCAACCCACCGGACGTGCACGTACAGCGGGTGTGAGCCGTCAGAAGCGCAAGGTGAATCTTTGTGGCACCAGGCCGGCTGCCCGCGCCGCGCAATGTTGCGGTTACCTCCCCCGCGGAGCGTCACCCCTGACAGGGCGTCCCACGTGACAGGCCGTAGGGTGCCGCGATCCGGTAGACACCAGGCTTCGGAGCCGTCAGGCGGGTCCAGCCGTCCGCCTCGGCCAGGCAGCCGTCCCGCCGCGCCGGTCCCGCCAGGCGCCTGCCGTCCGCGTCCACCAGCGCCAGCCAGGGGGACCACGGAATGCGGAGCCGCACCTGCCCCGCCGTCCGCACGGTCAGGACCGTCCCGCTCTCACCAGCGCGTATGACGGACGCGGAAGGCCCCGCGAGCGGCGCCGGGTCCGTCACCCGGTACAGCCGCCAGTCGGCGTCCGACCACACCTCGGTCAGATAGGGCAGGCCCGCCGAGACCAGCGCTGCCTCCTCCTCCGCCCCGACGTCCGGACGGCCCCCCTTGGGCAGCACCACATAGCGCACTGCCCACCGATCCAGCCAGGCGCGGTAGCCGGGGGCGCTGAGCGTGCCGTCGTAGAAGAGTGCGTTGCGCTTCATGTCCGCCTGGCGGTTCCAGCCGCGGGCCAGGTTCACATACGGGGCCAGCGCCGAAGCCTCCCGGTGGCTGCGCTGCGGCACCACCTCGACCCGGCCTTGTACCGCGTCACCGCTCCGCAGCCGCTCGACCAGCGGCGCGAGCCCGGTCGCCCAGGCCGAGTCGGGAGTGGTGAGCCTGATGTCCGACACCGTCTTGTTCGCCGTCCAGCCGATCAGACCGGCCAGCGCCAGGCCCGCGACCAGCAGCCGCGGTACGCGCGGCGAGCGCCCGCCGGCCGGGCGGTCGTCAGCCCGGCGTTCACCGAGCGCGGCCAGCAGGACCGTCCCGCCGAAGAGCAGCGCCAGCCGCTCCACGTTGCTGCCCACCTGCGAGGGGACCAGCCAGGCCACGGCTATCCCTACCGCGTAGACCGCGGCTCCGACGCGTACCGTGCGCCACCGCCGTGGCGCCGTCACCAGCACGGCCACCGTGTAGAGGAAGGGCTGTACCACCGTGCCGAACGCCAGCGGCTGTGTCCCCTCGAACGGGAACAGCAGGGCCGACGTACCGACCACCACGACCGGCGGCAGCGCCACCGCACAGGCCGCCGCCCGCCGCCCCCGCAGCAGCAGCGCCGCACCGACGACTCCCAGGAACAGACCCGCCACCGGGCTGGCGGCCGTGGCGAGCAGCGAGAGCAGCACCACGGCCACGCCCCGCGGGCCCCTTCGCCACATGGGATCGCCGCCGTCGTCGCCGTCACGGCGGGAGAACAGCACGGCCACCGCCGCGAGCGCGAACAGCAGCCCGAGGCCGAAGGTGCCCCGGCCGGACGCGGTGTTGCAGACCAGCGCGACCGCACCCCACAGAGCCGGCGGCAGCGGACGGCGCACCGCACCGCAGCGGGTCAGGACGAAAGCCAGCAGCCCCGCACAGAGCGTCCCGGTGACCATCATCGTCGTCCGCACACCGGCTGCCGCCATCAGATACGACGAGACGACGGTGTACGACATCGGGTGCATTCCGCCGTACCAGGCGAAGTTGTACGCGGATCCAGGGTGCCGCTCGGCGAACCCGGCCCATGCGTCCTGGGCCGCGATGTCACCGCCGCTGTTGGCGACGAACAGGAACCACAGCAGGTGCAGCAGAGCCGCGGCGGCCATGGTGACGGTCACCGGGTCCCGAAGCAGCCGCCCGGCACGGGCGAGCGCGCTCCCGGACGCCGCACCCGGGCCCGCGGGGGCGGCGGACGGCGCGCCTTCCCGGAGGCCGGTCGTCGGCGGACTTCCTGGTTCCACGGTGGTCAACGCCGGCCCTCCCCATGCCCGGCCGCGCGTCCCCAGCGGCCGGTCGCTGTTGCTGCTCGGGGACGCTAGCACGCGGGGGAACCTGGTCAGACGGGGCCGTCGTGCGCCCGATCGCCTCAGCCGTCACCCTTCGCCAGGCCGCCGCCGCCCGTGTCGATGCCGCCCTCGGGCTCGATCGGGGTGGTGAGGGTGAAGGGAGGGATGTCCTGTGTGCAGACCGCCCCGGCCGGGGGCAGGGTGCCATCGATGAGATAGCGGCTCTCGTACTCGTCCGCGCAGGTGCTGAGGTTCGCGAGTGCGGTGTGTCCGTATCCCTTGACGGTGAGCAGATGGGCGTTGGCCAACTCGCGCGTCATGGCCACGGCGTTCTGGTGGGGAGTGACCGGGTCGAAGGTGGAGTTGACCACCAGGACCGGTGCGGTCGGCCGGTTCCACGGGCCCCGGTACGGGTCGGCGGCAGACGCCTGCCAGACGGCGCAGGCCGAGGTGGACCAGGGGATGAGACGGCCCAGGTCACCCGCGCGACGGTAGCCGAGGTCCGCGAGTGACTGATAGCGCAGCGGGTCCCGGGGGCTGGGGCTCTCGGAGCAGCGTATGGCCTCGATCTGTTCGAAACCGGGGTAGGGCAGCGGGACCGGCGGGGACGCGGCTTCCTCGGGTGTGCGGCCTTGCCAGAGCTCCTCAAGGGTCTCCGCGAGCTCGGTCCACGCGGGATGCACGGTGTAGAGGTGTTCGAAAGTGGTGCCGACGGCGACGGCGTAGGTCCAGCCCTCCTGCTCGCCCCGGCTGCTCTCGGGCCGCTGTTCCAGCCGCCGCAGGAGCTGCTCGTACTTGGCACGGGTCGCGCTCGGGCTGCCCGCGGAGAAGGCGCAGTGCTCGGTGTCCGTCCGCCCGCAGAGGTCGAGGAACCGCCGCAGGGTCGCTGCGGCGCTCAGGTCGGAGTCCGTGCGCTGGAAGGTGGTCAGCAGCGGCTCGCCGTCCGCGCCGCGGCCGAACCAGGCCCCGGGGTCCAGATTGGCGTCCAGGACCATGGCGCGGACCCGGTCGGGGAAGAGGTTGGCGTAGGTGGCGCCCAGGAGCGTCCCGTACGACACCCCGAAGAAGCTGAGCCGCTGCTCGCCCACTGCCTGCCGCAGCCGGTCGAGGTCGCGGGCCGTGTCGGCCGTGGAGACATGCCGCAGCAGTTCGGGGTCGCGCTTCTCGCAGCGCCTGGCCAGGTCGGCGTATTCGTCGAACCAGACCTTCCGCTCCTGAGCGTCGACCGGGAAGCCGCCTGCGCTCCGCGCCGCCCACTCGTACGCCTCCTGCGGGGAGTCGAAGCAGCGCACGGCCGTACTCGATCCGACCCCGCGCGGATCCCAGCTGACGATGTCGAAGCGCTGGCGCACTTCCTCGGGGAAGGCCTCATAGGACAGCGGCAGATCCTCCGTACCCCCTCCGCCCGGGCCCCCGGGGTTGTAGAAGAGCGTGCCGACACGCCGCCCGGGGCCGGTCGCCTTCCGCTTGATGACGGCCAGTTCGATGGTGCGCCCGCCCGGAGCGCGGTGGTCGAGCGGCACGCGGATGGTGGCGCACTCGAAACCGGGAGCCTCGGAGCAGGGTTTCCAGTCCAGCGTCTGAGTGTTGACGCTGCTGACGGGGGGTGGGACGGGTCCTCCGGCCCGGAAGTGTTCCGGTGGGGCGTGCGTCGGGGCGTACACCGGGGACTGCATCGCCGTGCAGAGCACCGCCGCGAGGGTGACCACGGCACAACGCCCGCGGCCGGATATCGCTCCGGGTATGTGCATGCATCCGATCCCATGGCAGGTCTGATGGACCCGCAAGCGGCCCGCCGCCGAATGGAGTCACGGCCGGGTACGCCTGACACGGTGTGACCGGGCACGGCAGAACGGGAGTTCGGACGGCGGCTGTCTCCGGCGGCTCTGGGACGGGAAGCGAGGTCCGAGCCGTCCCGCCGGCCACGCCCTACGCGGGCTGGAGCAGATCCCAGCGGTTGCCGTAGAGGTCCTCGAACACGGCCACCGTGCCGTACACCTCATGGCGCGGCTGCTCCAGGAAGCGCACTCCGGCGGCGGTCATCCGGGCGTGGTCGCGGGCGAAGTCGTCGGTGTGCAGAAAGAAGCCGACCCTGCCACCGGTCTGTGCGCCGACGGCGGCGAGCTGAGCGTCACCCGCCGCCCTGGCGAGCAGCAGATCGCTGCCGCCGCCTTCCCCGGGCCGGACGACCACCCAGCGCGTGCCGTTGCCTCGGTCCGTGTCCTCGACAAGGCTGAAACCGAGGACGTCCCGGTAGAAGGCGATGGCCTCGTCGTAGTCGCGGACGACCAACGTGACCAGGGCGATACGACGCCGGGGCGTGGACATGAGGGCTCTCCTAGCCGGGGATGCCGAGGGATCTTCGGGGGCTGCCGCCTGGGCGCCAGTATCCCCGCACGCGGGCACAATGCCTGCCATGGACCCCTCGATCGACCAGCTCACCGCCCGGGCCAGGCGACTGGCGCGGCCAGGCGGGCGCCGGATCCTCGGGATCGCCGGGCCGCCGGGAGCCGGGAAAACGACGCTCGCCGGGGAGCTCGTGGCGCGACTGGACGGGCTCGCCGTGCTCGTCCCCATGGACGGGTTCCATCTGGCGCAGGCGGAGCTCGAACGGCTTGGACGGGCGGGCCGCAAGGGCGCGCCCGACACCTTCGACGCCGCCGGGTTCATCTCGCTGCTGGCCCGGTTGCGGGCAGCCGATGAGAGGGGAACGGTGTACGCGCCCGCCTTTGTACGCGAGACGGAGGAGCCCGTGGCGGGCAGTATCCCCATCAGCCCGGGTGTCCCGCTGGTCATCACTGAGGGCAACTACCTGCTCCACGACGAGGGGCCCTGGGCCCAGGTCCGCGGCCTCCTCGACGAGGTCTGGTACCTGGAGCTCGACGCCCGGCGGCGACTGCCGCGCCTGGTCGACCGGCATGTGCGCTTCGGTAAGGACCGCCCGCACGCGGAGCGCTGGGTCAGGGACTCCGACGAGGCCAACGCCCGGCTGGTCGCGCACGGCAGGCACCGGGCCCAGCTGACCGTACGGATGGACTAGGGACGCGCCTTGCAAGTCCAAAGGGCACCGCGGGCAGGGGGCCCGGTTCGAAGGACGCGGCAGCACGCGGAGGGCATCTCCCCCTGGCGAGACCGACCGTTCCGCTCGGCTCGGGCCCGACGCGGCGCGAGTGGTGTCGGTCTGTCGGCGGCGTTCGGCACGGGCGTCCTCGAGCGGAGCCGACCCGCCATCAGGGAAGGCGCGCGGCACACGATCAGATCCTTCGTGGGGGAGACCCCGACCTCGGTTCCCAGGGGGTCGGGGAGGCCCCGTGCATCTGACGCCGTGGGCACATCCTCGAAGATCGCCCGGACAGGACCTGACCGCTGGACCAGCGGTGCCCCGCACCCGGAGAGCGCGCCGGGCCGGGTGGGTCGGTAGGCTCGAAACCAGAGCACACGCGGGAAACCGAGTACCACACGACGAGCGGGGGCTGATGTGGGGCTGTTCCGGCGAGGACCCAGGAGAGACGGCGACGACGTGCCCCGCGACGAGGAGTTCGCGTTCTTCTCGGTCGGCGAGGCTGCGCGCTTCCGTGGCCAGGTCCGGGAAGCGTTCGCCGAGCAGGGCCTCGAGGTCACCGTCTACTCGGACGTGGTGACCGACAGCTCCGGCCGCCAGTTCGGACTCGGCAATCTCGCTGCCGTGTGCCACAACGACGACCGCGGCCCCCGGGTATGGCCCGAGGTGGTCCGCGGGCATGTCGCCACGGTGCTCCGCACCATGGACGCGCCGTCGGCCCTGGACACCCTGCCACCGGAGCAGATCCGCGCCCAGCTCTATCCGAGGGTCATCGGCTCGGACGGTCTCGATCCCCAGACCTTCGGCTATGCGCGGCACCTCGCGCCCGGGCTGTGCGAGGTGCTCGCGCTCGACCTCCCCGAGAGCGTCATGATGCTCACCGATGAGGCCCTTGAGCCGCTCGGGCGGATCGAGGAGCTCAGGGAACGTGCGATGGCGAACCTTCGCGGCCTACCGGTGGAGGGCCATGAGGTGGTCGATGACGCGGGCGGGATGCGCTTCGACGTGGTCGTCGGCGACTCGTTCTACACCGCCAGCCGGGTCCTGGCGCTCGACACGCTCGCCCACCAGGTCACCGGGCAGCACATCACCGCCGACGGCGCGCTGGTCGCACTGCCGTTCCGGCACCAGGTCGCGTTCCATGTCATCCGTGACGCCGGCATCATCCCGTCACTGAACGGTATGGCCGCCTTCGCCGCCTCCGGATACGCCGACACGCCCGGCGCCATCACCCCGTACGTGTACTGGTGGCGAGGCGGCACATTCACCCAGCTCAGCGACCGCACCGAAGACGGCGAGGGACTGCGGATCGTCGTGGACGGCGACTTCCAGGATCTGCTGGAGCGGCTCATCGGCCGGGGGCCCGGCGCGGACTGACCCTCGCCCGGTCGCGCTGCGCCATGCGAGTGGCGAAGCACGCCGGACGGTTTCGAAGCACCGGCCCCGGCGATCGGTGGGGCAAGAATGTGGACACATCATGCCGTTCGGCGCGCTCGACGGCTGTCGGACTCCCGTTCGTCCAGGTATTCGGCCGCGGATGCGTGGCCGAACGCGCACCGTCCTGACTGTACGAGTCCGCGAGGAGAAGCCCATGGCCGCCCCAGCCAACGCACTCGAGCCAAAGCCGACGGTGGTGGAGGAGATCGCCGCGTACGCACACCGTGCGCGTTACGAGGACCTCTCGAAGACCTCAATCGAGCAGTTGCCGACCCACATCCTCGACTGTGTCGCCTGCTCGATCGCCGCTCTCGGCGCCACACCGGTGAACGCCTGCCGGGAACAGGTACGTGAGTTCGCCGACGGAGGGGCCTGCCGGCTCATCGGGGGCGGAACCTCGAACCCGGTGTACGCGTCGTTCTGGCACACGGCGCTGGTGCGCTACGTCGACATCATGGAGAACTTCCTCGCACCGACGGAGACCTGTCACACCGCGGACAACTTCGGCGGCGTGCTCACCGCGGCGGATCTCGCCGACGCGAGCGGCCGGGAGCTCATGCTGGGCCTCGCCGTCAGCTACACGATCCAGTCCAGGCTCGTCGACCACGCCAACTTCATGACGCGGGGCTTCGACCACACCGCCCAGCTCGCGTTCTCCGTGCCTGCCGCGGCCGGGCGGCTCCTCGGCATGGAAGCGGAGCAGCTCGCACACGCGATGGCCATGGCCGGTGCCAGCGGAGCCTCGTTCGCGAACATCCGGGCGAAGCCACTGTCCCAGTGGAAGGGGCTCGCCTCCGCCCAGTCCGCGTTGGGCGCGATGAACGCGCTGTTCCTCGCCCGTCGCGGGATCGAGGGCCCGCTGGCCATCGTCGAAGGCCCCAACGGCATCGACAATCTGCTGCACCGGCCCATCGTGGTCGACTGGGCCAACGAGAAGTACGAAGGCATCGTCACGAGCGCCATCAAGCGGTACAACGCCGAGATCCACACGCAGTCGGCGATCCACTGCATGGTGGAACTCCGCGGGCGGCAGCCGCTCGACCCCGCGCAGATCGTCTCCATCGAGGCAGTCGTACCCCAGATCACCTTCGACTTCACCGGCGGGGGACTGTACGGGGGAGCGGCCACGACGGTCACGACGAAGGAACAGGCCGACCACAGCCTCCCGTATCTGCTCGCCGTGGCGCTCCTCGACGGAGACGTGATGCCCGCTCAGTTCCTTCCGGAGCGCATCACCCGCGACGACGTACAGCAACTGCTGTCCAAGGTCGTCGTCAAACCGGGGCATGACTTCACGCGTGCTTACCCCGAGTTGATGCCGGCGCACATCACCGTCCGGCTCCAGGACGGCACCGTCCTCACCCACGGGGTCGATGACTACCCCGGACTCCCGAGTCGCCCCTTCACCTGGGACGACGCGGCCGGCAAGTACGACCGTCTCGTAGCGGGCAAGGTCGATCCCGGCCTTGCCGGAGAGATCAAGGACGTCATCAGGAACATCGCCGGTTCCACCACACGCGATCTCACCGGACTCCTCGCACGCGTGCCGTACCCGGCGGCGACCTGAGGGCCGGCCTGGCTCAAGGGAAACTCCGAAGCTCCTGTGCGGCCGGTCCACGCACGTCGGCCGGCCGCACAGGAACACGTCCCCCGGCCAGCGGTGTCCGCAAGGCCGAGCTCCGGTGGTATTGAAAATCACCGCGGGGGCCTCCAGGTTGATCCCTAGCCGCCGCCCGGCCCGTGATCCCCCGTCGCCGATGAGGAGTCCAAGCCCGCCGTGACCACGATGAACGCACCTGACGACCCCTTCACCGCCGAGGACTACCGGGCACGGATGGCCCGCGCCGCCCGCTCCGCAGCCGAGGCCGGGCTCGACGGGCTGCTCGTGGCCCCCGGCCCCGATCTGGTCCATCTGACCGGCTACCGGCCGGTGTCAACCGAGCGGCTCACCCTCCTCCACCTCGCCGAAGGCCGGGATCCGGTGCTGGTCGTACCGACCCTGGAGGCGCCGGACGCCCGCCGTACGGCGGGCGCCGACGCGGTCACGCTGCGGGACTGGACGGACGGACAGGATCCGTATGCCGTCACCGGGGCGCTGCTGGGCGGCACGGGGCGTTACGGAGTCAGTGACAACACTTGGGCCATGCATCTGCTCGGACTGCAACGGCGGGTTCCGGGCAGCTCCTATGTGGCGCTCACCGAAGCGCTGCCCATGCTGCGCGCGGTCAAGGACGCGGCCGAACTGGCCCGCCTCGAGGCGGCCGGAGCCGCCGCGGACAGGGCGTACGAGGAGATCCTCGAAGTCCGCTTCGCCGGCCGCCGGGAGAGCGAGGTGGCGGCCGACCTCGCCGCGCTGCTGCTGCGGTTCGGGCACTCACAGGTGGACTTCACCGTGGTCGGATCAGGACCGAACGGCGCCAACCCGCACCACGAGGCCGGCGACCGGGTCATCGAGCAGGGCGACATGGTCGTCCTGGACTTCGGCGGCCTCAAGGACGGCTACGGCTCCGACACCAGCCGCACCGTCCATGTCGGTGAACCGACCACCGAGGAGACACACATCCACAACGTGGTGCGCGCCGCCCAGCAGGCCGGGTTCGACGCCGTACGCCCCGGGGCGCTGTGCCAGGACATCGACCGGGCGGCCCGCGCGGTCATCGAATCGGCAGGATACGGCGAGTACTTCATCCACCGCACCGGCCACGGAATCGGCGTCACCACCCATGAGCCGCCGTACATGATCGAGGGCGAGGAGCAGCCCCTGGTGCCCGGGATGTGCTTCTCGATCGAGCCGGGGATCTACCTGCCGGGCCGCTTCGGGGTACGCATCGAGGACATCGTCACCGTCACCGGAAGCGGTGGAAGGCGCTTCAACAACACCCCTCGCGAACTGGCGCTCGTCGAGTAGGCCGGCTAGCCGGATGATCTCGCCGCCCGGCACCCGCGACACGTCGGATGGGCCCCTATCCGTCCATGAGCACCACGCACGTCGACTCGCCCGGCAACTCCAGCAGCCCGTCAGGCCCGGGAGTCCGCACCCCGTTCCACACCGCGAGCACCCGCGCCTGACCCGCGCCCAGCGGGATCGCGGCCGGGGTCTCGCCGAGGTTGACCGCGACCCTGAGGTCCCCGCGCCGGAACACGAACCAGCGCGCCTCCTCGTCGTAGGCGACCCGTACCGCCGCCAGATCGGGGTCCGACAGGTCCGGCTGGGAGCGGCGGAGGGCGATCAGCTCGCGGTACCAGGCCAGCAGCCGGGCGTGCGGCTCCCGCTCCCGCTCACCGCGGTCCAGGCAGGAGCGTTCCCGTGTCGCCGGTTCCTGCGGGTCCGGGATGTCGTCCGCCGACCAGCCGTGCCCTGCGAACTCCCGCCGCCTGCCCTGCCGTACGGCCTCGGCCAGCTCCGGATCGGTGTGGTCCGTGAAGTACAGCCAGGGCGTGGACGCCCCCCACTCCTCTCCCATGAACAGCATCGGGGTGAACGGTGCCGTCAGCACCAGCGCCGCAGCGCACGCCAGCAGCCCGGGGGAGAGCCGCGCGGACAGCCGGTCGCCCATGGCCCGGTTGCCGATCTGGTCATGGGTCTGGGCATAGCCCAGGAAGCGGTGCGCCGGAGTGCGGCTCAGTTCCACCGGACGCCCGTGGGTACGCCCCCGGAAGGCCGAGTACGTCCCGTCGTGGAAGAACACATGACCGAACGTCTTGGCGAGCGCGGCCAGCGGGGCACGGGCGAAGTCCGCGTAGTAGCCACGGGACTCGCCTGTCAGCGCGGTGTGCAGGGCGTGGTGGAAGTCGTCGTTCCACTGTGCGTGCAGCCCGAGCCCGCCCTCGTCGCGCGGCGTGGTCGTCCGCGGATCGCACAGGTCCGACTCGGCGATCAGGAACACCGGACGGTGTGCGTCGGCGCCGAAGGCGTCCACCGCGGCCGACAGCTCCTCCAGGAAGGTCAGCGCGCGGTTGTCCACGAGGGCGTGGACCGCGTCCAGTCGCAGCCCGTCCACGCGGTAGTCACGCAGCCAGGCCAGCGCGCTGCCCACCAGATAGGCGCGCACCTCGTCCGAGCCGGCCGCGTCCAGGTTGATCGCCGAGCCCCACGGCGTGTGGTGGGTGTCCGTGAGATACGGGCCGAAGGACGGCAGATGGTTGCCCGAAGGCCCCAGATGGTTGTGCACCACGTCCAGGACCACCCCGAGCCCCAGACCGTGCGCCGTGTCGACAAAGCGTTTGAGCGCCAAGGGGCCGCCGTAGGGCTCGTGCACGGCCCAAGGTGCCACACCGTCGTATCCCCATCCGTGCACCCCGGGGAACGGACACACCGGCATCAGCTCCACATGGGTGACGCCGAGATCCACCAGCTCGGGCAGCCGGGCCGCAGCCGCGTCCAGGGTGCCCTCGGGGGTGTACGTGCCCACGTGCAGCTCGTACAGCACCGCGCCCGCCAGGCCCCGGCCCGGCCAGTCGTCGCACCAGGCGTACGAGTCCGGGGCGACCACCGCGCTCTGCCCGTCAGGGCCGTCGGGCTGGCGGCGCGAACGCGGGTCCGGCAGCAGCGGTCCGTCGTCCAGCAGGAAGCCGTAGCGCGCGCCGTCGGCCGCGTCGGCCTCCGCGGTCCACCAGCCCGCGCGCTCGGGATCGCGGCTCATCGGTTGCCGTACATCGTCCAGCCACAGCACGACCCGGTCCCGGGCGTGCGGCGCCCACACCTCGAACAGCACTGGCGTATCCCCTGTCATGTCGGTCCGTCAGTTCCGCATCGGTGGCACTCGCATCCATCCTGACAAGTTCCCGGGTCTGGAGGACGGCTACCCGCCGGTACTAGGGTCCGGGCCATGACACCGCAGCCCGTACCGCCCGCCGCCGCGCTGCCCTCCTTCCCGCCCGGATTCCTGTGGGGAGCGTCCGCGTCCGCCTTCCAGACCGAGGGCGCCGCCGACGCCGAAGGCAAGGGCCCGTCCGGCTGGGACGCCTTCGCCGCGCAGCCCGGCCGCATCAAGGACGGCGCCGACGCCGCCCGCGGCACCGGCTTCCACGAGCGCTACCGCGAGGATGTCGCACTCCTCGCCGGGCTCGGCGCGGGCGCCTTCCGCTTCTCCGTCAGCTGGCCCCGGGTGATCCCCGGCGGCACCGGTTCCGTCAACCCGGCAGGGCTCGGCTTCTACGACCGCCTCGTGGACGAACTGTGCGCCCAAGGCATCACCCCCGCGCCGACCCTCTACCACTGGGACACCCCGCTGCCCCTAGACGAGGCGGGCGGCTGGCTGAACCGCGACACGGCCGCCCGCTTCGCCGAGTACGCCGCCGCCGTCGCCGAGCGGCTCGCCGACCGCGTACCCATGTGGATCACCATCAACGAGCCCGCCGAGGTCACCCTGCTGGGCTACGCACTCGGCGAGCACGCCCCCGGAAGGCAGCTCCTCTTCGACGCCCTGCCCGCCGCCCACCACCAACTGCTCGCCCACGGCCTCGCCGTGCAGGCCCTGCGTGCGGCCGGCGCCGCGAACATAGGCCTCGCGGTCTCCCACTCACCCGTACATGCCGCGAGCGACAGCGAAGAGGACCGCACCGGCGCGGAGATCTACGACACCCTCACCAACCGGCTCTTCGCCGACCCGCTCCTGGAGGGCCGCTACCCGGAGGGCTTCGACGGCCTGATGCCCGGGCCGGTCGCCGACGACCTCGCTGTGATCTCCCAGCCCCTGGACTGGTACGGCATCAACTACTACAGCCCCATGCTGGTCGGCGCCCCGGCACCGGACGCCCTCGCCTCGTACTCCGGTCTGGGGATGCCCGAGGGACTCCCCTTCGGACTCCGCGAGGTCGAGGGCGCCGAACGCACCCACTTCGGCTGGCCCGTGGTCCCCGACGGACTGCGCGAACTCCTCGTCACGCTCAGGCAGCGCTACGGGGACCGGCTGCCTCCCGTCCACATCACCGAGAACGGATGCTCGTACGACGGTATCGACGACAGCCGCCGCATCGCCTACCTGGACGGACATCTGCGCGCGCTGCACCAGGCGATCGAGTCGGGCGTGGACGTACGCGGCTACTTCGTCTGGTCGCTGACCGACAACATCGAGTGGGTGGAGGGGGCGTCCCAGCGCTTCGGACTGGTCCATGTCGACTACGAGACCTTCGAACGCACCCCGAAAGCGTCCTACGCGTGGTATCGGGACGTGATCCGCGCCCAGCGCGCGGGGCACTGACCGGCGGGCCGCCCACCGTACCGGCGCTTCTGGACACCCCGGGGCCTCCGGCCCGACAATCATCCCTGTGACGTCGTCCTTCGAGTTCCCGGTGTATCCCGCCCGCGTCTCGGACGCGGACCGGGACCGTGCCCTGGGCAGACTCCGGGAGGGCGCGGTCCAGGGCAGGTTGTCCCACGACACGTTCGTGCGGCGGGTGGAGCTCGCCCTCGCTGCGAGCACCCCCGACGAACTGCGGGCGCTCACCGCCGATCTGCGCACCGAGGGACGGCTGGCGAAGAAGTTGTTCGGCGCGGTCGGGCGGGTATCCGCGTTCTCCGTACGCCTCGGCCGCGCCTGGCAGGCGGAGAAACTGCCCCCGCTTCTGCTCCCCGAACCCGGGCCCTGTCCCCTGCGTATCGGCCGTGACCCGTCCAACGGACTGCGGCTCAGCCATGAGTCCGTCTCCCGGCTGCACGCCGAACTGTCGCTGCGCGGCGGGCTGTGGGTGCTGCGCGACCTGGGCTCCACCAACGGCACCACGGTCAACGACCGCAGGGTGACCGGATCGGTCGTGGTCCAGGCCGGGGACGTGGTGGGCTTCGGCCGTATGAGCTTCCGCCTCGCGGCGCGCTGAGTCCGGCGATCGCCGGGGGTGGCGATCTCAACCCGGAGGTCTCGCTGACCAGCCTCGCCGCCGCCCGTCAGCTGCTGCCCGGCTTCGGGGTGAGTGCCGCGCCGGGCTGATGCGGTAGGAGATCGTGGTGCGTTCCGATGCGGGGCAGCCGACGATCAAGCCACCTCGGCAGCCACCAGTTCGCCCGCCCCATCAACGCCAGGGTGGCCCGGGTCGACGGGGGACCTGGTCCGAGCCGCCGGCCATCCGCAGACAAGCGGCCCGCCTCGTCGCAGGTGTGCCCACCGGTGGTCCCGCCGCCGGGCCACAAGCCCGTCAGCCCTCTTGTGCCGCCTGGCAGGTGTTCTCGCCACGTTTCCATCCATCCTGGTCAGCACCGCCGGCGACAGGACGCGACAGCTCCCTCCCGTTATGGACGACTGAGCCGCCACTTATCACAGAACGGGGTCGGAATGCCGGATATGGACGCGTGTTGCTAAGCGGAATTCTGTACTCCGTAGAATGCGCCGCTGTGACTCGTCAGAAGAAGCCAGTTTTTGTCGACGCCTCGGGGCGCCGGCGCCGCCTCGTCGGGTATATGTCGATTGCCCTTGGTGCCGCATGCGTCTGTTTCGTTGCGGTCATCCTGGCCGGGCTGTTCGGTACCGGGCCGGCCGGTGGGCCACTGCCCTGGAGCCAGAACAGGCAGGGGCCCGCCCCCACGGCCGATGATCCGGCCCCTTCCACTGACGAGTCCGGCGAGCCCTCCGGCGGTGAAGCCGAGGATGCGGAGCAAGTCGGGGACGCGGTGGCACCGTCGGCCGTCACAGGCTCCGAAGCCGGTGCCCCGTCGGAAGCCGCCGAACCGGAAGTGAGCGGCGCCCCTGAGCCGACCGCCACATCGGAACCCACCGCGGCCCCGGAGGCGAGCGCCCCACCCGGCAACTCCGGCAACGCCCCGCGACGCAGCCCCGGCGCGACAGGTAAGGGGCCGAAGTGACCCGTCACGCGCTGCGTCGCGAACCGCGCGCCCACTGGCTGCTCCTCAGCCTCACGCTTGCCGTCGCCGCCACCGCCTTGCTGTTCAGCGGATACGGACGGCATGAGATAGCTTCGACTGCACCACTCACAGCACGATGTCCCGCGACCGCGGATCCCGAGTTCTCGGCCGGTCCCGTCCTGCGCGAGGACCCCAGCACCGGCGAGATCGCCGGTTCCTCCATGCGTCGCGGTACCGTCGCGCTCACCTACGACGGCGGACCCCACCCCGACTGGACCCCGGCCCTGCTGGACCTGCTCAAGCGGCATGGCGCCAAGGCCACGTTCTTTCTCACCGGCACACAGGCCGCAGCCCATCCCGACCTGGTACGCCGGATCCGGGACGAGGGCCATGAGATCGGCTCCCACACGTACACCGACGCCAACCTGGCTGAGATCTCCCAACCCAGGGCGCGGCTTGAGCTCGCCCTTACCCAGAACGTCCTCGCGGGCACCGCGGGTATCGGTACCCACCTCCTGCGCCTGCCGCACACGGCGGGTGTCGATACGCTCTGCGCCGACATGGCCGAGGCCGCACGGAACGCTGTCGCTGACGGCTACGTCATCGTCGCCGCAGACGCGCCAGGCCAGGGCGCGGCTGAAGGCGCGGTCCTGCAGTTCACCGGCTCGAGCGCGGCCCTCGCGGAGACCGAGCGGCTGCTGTCCGACCCACGCCACAGGCGGACCGCCTTCGCGACGGTCGGCACGGGGCTGGGTCTGCCGAGCACCGCCTACCGGGTCGCGACGGTCACGGAGTGGAAAGGTATCGCTGTCGTCCGCGCCCAGCAGCTGTCGCGGGCCTTCGCCGATGCGATGACCTGGCTCCTGCTGACCGCCGGCGTGCTCACCGGAGCGCGCCTCGTAATGCTGTTCACGGTCGCCCGAGTCCATGTGGAGCGGACCCGCGCCCGCCGCTCCCGCCGGGCTGGGCGCCGCCGCACCCCGTTCTCGCCGCCACTCACCGCCCCGGTCTCGGTGATCGTGCCCGCGTACAACGAGGAAGCGGGCATCGAGGCGACGGTACGTTCGCTGCTTGCCTCCTCCCACCAGGCCGTGCAGGTCGTCGTGGTCGACGACGGCTCCACCGACCGGACCTTCGAGATCGCCGAGGCGATCGACGATCGTCGGGTGATGGTCATCCGCCAAGCCAACGCCGGGAAGGCCGCAGCGCTCAACACAGGTCTCGCCTGGGCCTACTTCGACATCGTCGTGATGATCGACGGGGACACCGTCTTCGAACCCGACGCGGTCTTCAATCTGATCCAACCGCTCGCCGATCCACGCGTCGGCGCCGTCAGCGGCAACACCAAGGTGGGCAACCGACAGGGGATCCTGGGCCGCTGGCAGCATCTCGAGTACGTCATCGGTTTCAACCTCGACCGCCGTATGTACGACGTCCTTGAGTGCATGCCGACCGTTCCAGGCGCGATCGGGGCATTCCGTCGCGAAGCGCTCCTGAGTGCCGGCGGCGTCAGCGACGACACGCTCGCCGAGGACACCGACCTCACCATGGCCCTGTGCCGGGCCGGCTGGCGTGTCGTCTACGAGGAATCGGCCGTAGCGTGGACCGAGGCCCCGTCGACGGTGCGCCAACTGTGGAAGCAGCGCTATCGCTGGTGCTACGGCACGCTCCAGGCCATGTGGAAGCACCGCGGCGCACTGTTGGAACGGGGCGCCGGCGGAAAGCTCGGGCGCCGCGGCCTGACCTATCTCTTGCTGTTCCAGACGGTATTGCCGCTGCTCGCACCGCTTGTCGATGTCTTCGCCCTGTACGGGCTGCTGTTCCAGGGCGCGGGCCAAGCGCTGGCCGTCTGGCTCGCCTTCACCGCGGTCCAGGTCTTCAGCGCCGTGTACGCGCTGCGGCTGGACCGGGAGAAGTTCGAACCCTTGTGGACGCTGCCGCTCCAGATATTCGTCTACCGCCAGTTGATGTATCTCGTCGTCGTCCAATCGGTGGTTACGGCCCTGGTGGGGAACCGCATGCGCTGGCAGCGCATGCAGCGCACCGGCTCGGCGACGGACACCCTGGAGGACCGCCGAACCGCCCCCGTGTGACGCCGTCGCCCCGCTGGAAGTACCTGCTGCGACGGGCGGCGGGCCCCGATTCCGACGCGGTGGCACTCGTCAAGGCGCCGCCGCCGGGCCATACGGCACGCCGCAGGGACCGGCTCCGGTGCTGCCCGTCCGGCGGGTGGTGCTGCACCTCAGTGCCGGACGGCACTCTGAACCGGCCGGGCACCGGCGCCCGCTCACCGTCCGTGACGCTCTGAATCGCGGCGGCCGCCCCTCCTCGGTAGCTTCGTGATGAGGCGTCCTTGTGCGCGGTGGTCCGTGAGGCGGCGCTGCGCACGTGCCCCGAGGCAAGGAGGACCACCATGTCCCTACCCATCGCTGTGGGAGTGGACGGTTCCGGCGAGAGCATGGCGGCCATCGACTGGGCGGCCGACGAGGCCGCGCTGCGGGGCACGAGCCTGCGCCTGGTGTACGCGTCGCGCTGGCAGGAGCACCGGCTCCAGGCCGTGAAGCCGACGAGGGAGGCGCAGGCCGAGGAGGACCGGAGTCTGCTGGCGGCCGCCGAGCAGCGGGCGCGTACGCGCAGGCCCGGGGTCAGCGCATCGCCGGAGGAGACCGAGGACGCCCCCGCCAGGCTGCTGGTGGGTGTCGGTGCCGAATCGGAGCTGCTGGTCCTCGGTTCGTCCGCGCTCGGCAGTGCCTCCGGGTTCGTCGTCGGCTCGGTGGGACAGGAGGTCGTTGCGGACGCCAAGCGCCCTGTGGTGCTGGTCCGGCCGGGATACGGGGAGGATGGCCCTGCCGAGGGGGGAAAGATCGTCGTCGGTCTGGATATCGGACACGGCGACGGCGGAGCCGAGCTGCTGGAGTTCGCCTTCGACTTCGCGGCGAAGCACGACGCCCCGCTGCACATCCTGCACAGCTGGCACGCCCCCGCCTTCCACCACCGGGAGGCCGAGGTAAGCGGTGAACGGGAGTCGGAGCTGGCGGCGGCGGTACGCCCCTACCGGGACAAGTCCCCGCGGGTCGAGGTGACCGAGGACGCGGCGCCCGGCCGTCCCGCCGACCGGATCGTGGAGTCGGCGGCGCACGCCGCGCTGGTGGTCGTGGGCCGTCGCCGGGCGGCCAGGGGATCCCACATCGGTTCCGTCGCGCACGCGGTGCTGCACCACGCCGGCTGCCCGGTGGCCGTCGTACCGCACTCCTGACCCCCAAGCTGACGCGGACACCCCGCCTGTTCACCCCTCCCGGGTGAGGCCCGGGACCGGGTGGTCCGGTCAGGCTGGCATGAGGACCGTCCGTGCCGTGCGGCGGGCGGGGAACTCCGGGACGTCCGTCGCCGGTGACCCGCCCGCACCCCCAAGCCCCGCATCACTCCGCCGAGCCCGGGTACCCGCCGTACCTGCCGGAAACGGGAGCGCATATGACCACCCTGGACATCGACCTGGACACGCTGTCGGTCAACACCATCCGCGGTCTGTGCATGGACGCCGTGGAGAAGGCGGCTTCCGGGCACCCGGGCACGCCCATGGGTATCGCGCCCGTCGCCTACACGCTCTGGCAGCGGTATCTGAGGTTCGACCCCGAGGACCCGATCTGGCCCAACCGGGACCGCTTCGTGCTCTCCGAGGGGCACGCCTCCACGCTGCTCTGGTCCCTGCTGCATCTGACCGGAGTACGGGCGGTCGACCCGGACTACGAGATACTCGGGCGCCCCGCGGTCACCCTGGACGACCTGAAGTCGTTCCGGCAGCTCGGCTCCCGCTGCCCCGGGCACCCCGAGTACCGGTGGACCAGCGGGGTGGAGACCACGACAGGGCCGCTGGGGCAGGGTGTCGCGACCTCCGTGGGAATGGCGATGGCGGGCCGCTGGCTGGCGGCCCGCTACAACCGCGACGACTTCCCGCTCTTCGACTTCGACGTGTACGCGCTCGCCGGCGACGGCTGCATGATGGAGGGCATCGCGTCGGAGGCCGCGTCCCTCGCCGGACACCAGCAACTGGCCAACCTGTGCTGGATCTACGACTCCAACCGGGTCACCATCGAGGGCCACACCGGAATCGCCTTCACCGAGGACGTCGCCGCACGGTTCCTGGCGTACGGCTGGAACGTGACCACCGTCGCCGACGCCAACGACCTGGACTCCGTGGACCGGGCCTTCCACACCTTCCGGTCCGAGACCGAGCGGCCCACCCTGATCCTGGTGCACAGCCACATCGGCTACGGCTCCCCCGTGGAGGACTCACCCAAGGCCCATGGATCACCGCTCGGACCCGAGGGGGTGCGGTCGGCGAAACGCTTTCTCGGACTGCCGGAGGACCGCGAGTTCTGGGTCCCCGACGAGGTTCGTACGGGCTTCGAGCAGGGCATCGGCGCCCGGGGCGCCGATCTGCGCCGTGCCTGGGAGCAGCGGTTCGAGGCCTACCGGGCGGCCTGGCCGGGGCTCGCCGACGAGATCCAGCGCATGCAGCGCCGTGAGCTGCCGAACGGCTGGGACAGCAAGCTCCCCGACTTCCCGGCCGACCCCAAGGGGCTGGCCACCAGGGAGTCTTCGGGGCAGGTGCTCAACGCGCTCGCCGAGCGGGTGCCCTGGGTGATCGGCGGTTCCGCGGATCTGGCCCCGTCCACCAAGACCCGCCTCATCTTCGACGGAGCGGGTGACTCCGAGCCGGACGAGCCGTATGGGCGCAATCTCCATCTGGGGGTACGGGAACACGCGTCGGCTGCCCTGGCCAACGGCATGGCGCTGACCAAACTGCGGTCGTACTGGTCCGGGTTCCTGATCTTCTCCGACTACGCCAAGGCAGCCATCCGGCTGTCCGCGCTGATGGAGATCCCGGTGGTGCACATCTTCACCCATGACTCGATAGGTGTCGGTGAGGACGGCCCCACCCACCAGCCGGTCGAGCAGATCGCCGGGCTGCGGGCGCTGCCGGGTCTCCTGGTGTTCCGCCCCTGCGACGCCAACGAGGTCACCGAGGCCTGGCGGTTGATCGCCGGACTGCGTCGTGAACCGGCCGCGCTGGTGCTCTCCCGCCAGGCGCTGCCCACCCTCGACCGGTCCAGGGTGGCCGCCGCGTCCGGAACCGCCCTGGGCGCCTACGTACTGGCAGACGCGCCGTCGGGCTCGGGAGAGCCCGACGTGATCCTGCTGGCCACGGGCTCGGAAGTGCATCTCGCGCTGTCCGCCCGGGACGAGCTGGCGGCCGACGGCATCCAGGCGCGGGTGGTGAGCATGCCCTGCTGGGAGCTGTTCGACCGCCAACCCAGGGAGTACCGCGACCAGGTGCTGCCACCGCACATCACCGCGCGGGTCGGTATCGAGCAGGCGTCCACCTTCGGCTGGGACCGCTATGTCGGCGACGGCGGAGCGCTCATCGGTATGCACACCTTCGGTGCCTCCGCGCCGCTCAAACAACTGCTGACCAAGTTCGGCTTCACCCCCGAGCGGGTGGTCCAGGCAGCGCGCGAAGTGATCGCGCGCCGGCAGGAGGCGATGACCCGATGACGGCCACTCTGCTCCGCAAGCGCCCCGTGTGGCAGGCGCTTGAACGCCACCGCGAGGAGATCGCCGCACGTGATCTGCGGTCGCTGTTCGCCGAGGTCCCCGGCCGCGGCGAGCGGCTGTGCGCCGAAGCGGCCGGGCTGTATCTCGACTACTCCAAGCACCTGGTGACCGACGAGACCATGGGACTGCTGCTGGACCTCGCCCGCGAGTCCCGCCTCGAACACCACAGGGACGAGATGTTCCGCGGCGATCGCATCAACGTGTCGGAGAACCGGCGCGTGCTGCACATCGCCCTGCGGATGCCCCGCGGCAGCTCCCTGGTCGTCGACGGCACCGACGTCGTGGCCGAGGTGCACGGCGTGCTCGACCGGATGGCCGCGTTCAGCGAGCGGGTGCGTTCGGGGCAGTGGCGGGGTGCGACCGGGAAGCCGATCCGCAATGTCGTCAACATCGGCATCGGCGGCTCCGATCTCGGCCCCGTGATGGCGTACGAGGCACTGCGCCACTACACCAACCGGGACATGACGTTCCGGTTCGTCTCCAACGTCGACTCCACCGACCTCGTGGAGGCGCTGCGCGACCTGGCACCCGACGAGACCCTGTTCATCGTCTCGTCCAAGACCTTCGGCACGCTGGAGACCCTCACCAACGCCCACTCGGCAAGGGACTGGCTGGTGGGCCGGCTCGGTGAGGAGGCCGTCGCCCGGCACTTCGCGGCCGTGTCCACCAACGCCGAACGGGTCGCCGCCTTCGGTATCGACACCGACAACATGTTCGGCTTCTGGGACTGGGTGGGCGGACGCTACTCGATGGACTCGGCCATCGGCCTGTCCACCATGCTGGCCATCGGCCCCGAGCTGTTCCGGGAGATGCTCGCCGGATTCCACGACATGGACGAGCACTTCCGCACCGCCCCGCTGGAGCGGAACCTGCCGGTGCTGATGGGCCTGCTGGCCGTCTGGTACGCGGACTTCTTCGGCGCCCAGACGGTCGGCGTGATGCCGTACGAGCAGTATCTGAGCCGCTTCCCCGCCTACCTCCAGCAGCTCACCATGGAGTCCAACGGCAAGCACGTGACCCTCGGCGGCGAGCGGGTCGACTACGACACCGGGCCGGTCTACTGGGGTGAGCCGGGCACCAACGGGCAGCACAGCTTCTACCAGCTGATGCACCAGGGCACCCGGCTGATCCCGGTCGACCTGATCGGCTTCGGCAAGAGCCTCAACCCGCTGGGCGACCACCACGACATCCTGTCCTCCAACATCTTCGCCCAGGCCCAGGCACTCGCCTTCGGCCGCAGCGAGGAGGAGGTGCGCGCGGAAGGCACCGCCTCCGAGGTCGTGCCGCACCGGGTGATGGAGGGCAACCGGCCGTCCACCGTGCTGCTGGCGGAGAAGCTCACGCCCAGGGTGCTGGGCCGGCTGGTCGCGCTGTACGAGCACAACGTGTTCACTCAGGGCACCGTCTGGAACATCGACTCCTTCGACCAGTGGGGCGTCGAGCTCGGGAAGGTCCTGGCAGCCGAGATCATCCCGGAACTCACCGCGGACCGTGAGCCGGAACTGCACCACGACTCGTCCACCAACGCACTGATCCGCCACTACCGCGCCCTCAGGAACGGGCACGGAAACGGACATCGGAACGGTCACGAGAACGGGGTCGGCCATGACCACTGACACCCCCATGCAACTCGGCATGATCGGCCTCGGCCGGATGGGAGCCAACCTGGTGCGCCGGCTGATGCGCGACGGCCACCACTGCGTCGTCTTCGACCTGGACACCAAGGCCGTCAAGGAGCTCGAAAGCGAGGGCGCGACGGCGGCCACGTCCATCCAGGACTTCGTCGGCAAGCTGGAGCAGCCGCGCGACATCTGGCTGATGCTGCCGGCCGGCGTGGTGCGGCAGACCCTGGACGAACTCGCCGGGTTGCTCGACAGCGGTGACACCGTCATCGACGGCGGCAACTCGTACTACCGCGACGACATGGCCCGCGCGCGGGAACTGGCGCCACGCGGCATCCACTATGTCGACTGCGGCACCTCAGGCGGTGTCTGGGGCCTGGAGCGCGGCTACTGCCTGATGATCGGCGGCGATGACGAGGCCGTGGCCCGGCTCGACCCGATCTTCCGCACCATCGCCCCGGGCAAGGGCCTGGCCGAGCCCACACCCGGCCGTACCCAGGCCGACGGCACCGCACCCGAGGGCTATCTGCACTGCGGACCCAGCGGCGCCGGCCACTTCGTGAAGATGGTCCACAACGGTGTCGAGTACGGGATGATGGCCGCCATCGCCGAGGGCCTCAGCATCATCAAGCACGCGGACGCGGGACTCACCAGCCGCACCGTCGATGCCGAGACGGCCCCGCTGCGCGAGCCCGAGGCGTACCCGTACACCATCGACGTGGGCGAGGTCGCCGAGGTGTGGCGGCGCGGCTCGGTGGTCAGCTCCTGGCTGGTCGACCTGGTCGCCGACGCCCTGGCCCGCTCCCCGGGGCTCGACGAGTTCGCCGGCCGGGTCTCGGATTCCGGCGAAGGCCGCTGGACGGTGCTGGCGGCGGTGGACGAGAGCGTGCCTGCGCCGGTGATCACCGCGGCGCTGATCCAGCGCTACGAGTCGCGCGGGCTCGGCGAGTTCACCGACAAGGTGCTCTCGGCGATGCGCGGCGAGTTCGGCGGTCACGCCGAGAAGGCGGGGTGAGTGATGTCCGGTCCGGCACACACACAGGAAGCGAACGAGGCCGGAAGCCAGTCGGCCGGCCTGACGGCGAACGAGGAGGCGAGCGGAACGGCCCACCAGTCCGCGGCACGGTCGGCGAACGGCGTCCCGGTCCCTGACGACCACGTCATCGTGCTGTTCGGTGCGACCGGCGACCTCGCCAAGCGCAAACTGCTGCCCGGTCTGTTCCACCTCGCAAAGGCAGGGCTGATGCCCGCCCGCTACCGTATCGTCGGCTCCGCCCCGGCCCAGGCGGCGCTCAGCGACGCGGAGTTCCGCAAGCACGCCCGCGAGGCGGTCGCCGAGTTCGGCAGCTCCAAGCCCGAGGGCGAGGACTGGCAGCGGTTCGAGGACGCCCTGAGCTTCGGTGCGGAGGACCCCGACGACCCCGGCCCGCTGCTCGCGGCCGTCAGGGTCGCCGAGCAGGCCATCGGGGGCTCCCCGCGGCGCCTGTTCCATCTCGCCGTGCCACCGAAGGCCTTCCCGTCCGTCATCGAGGTGCTGGGCAAGACCGGTCTCGCCGAGAACGGACGGGTCATCGTGGAGAAGCCGTTCGGCACGGACCTGGCGTCGGCCCAGGCCCTGAACGCCACCATCCATGCCGTCTTCGACGAGTCCCGGGTGTTCCGGATCGACCACTTCCTCGGCAAGGAGTCGGTCGACAACATCCTCGCGCTGCGGTTCGCCAACGGCTTCCTGGAGCCGGTCTGGAACCGCGACCACATCAGCCATGTGCAGATCGACGTGCCCGAGAAGCTCAGCATCGAGGGCCGCGCGCAGTTCTTCGAAGGCACCGGCACGTTCCGGGACATGATCGTCACCCATCTCTTCCAGTTGCTCGGCTTCGTGGCGATGGAACCCCCCACCAGTCTCACCGCCAAGTCGCTGCGCGACGAGAAGACCAAGGTCTTCGAGACCATGCGGCCACTGGACCCGGAGCATGTCGTCCGCGGCCAGTACGAGGGATACCGCGGCGAGCCCGGGGTGGACCCGCGATCCGACACCGAGACGTTCGTGGCCCTGCGCGTGGAGCTCGACAACTGGAGGTGGGCCGGCGTGCCGTTCTACCTGCGCTCGGGCAAGTCGCTCGCCGAGGGCCGGCATGTCGTCACCCTGGGGTTCCGGGAACCGGCGCTGCGGATGTTCCCGTTCTCCGCCCGCCATTCCGCGGGTGAGCGCCGCAACAACGAGCTGGTGATCGACTTCGCCGACCCCGGCCGGGTCGCCATCCGCTTCCTGGTGAAGGAGCCCGGGCCCGCGATGCGCCTGGACGAGGCGGAGATGGTGTTCGACTACGCCGGTTCCTTCGACGCGATGTACGCCCTCGAAGGCTATGAGCGCCTCATCCTGGACGCGATGCTCGGCGACCAGTCGCTGTTCACCCGTGCCGACGGGATCGAGCGCCTGTGGGCGGCGTCCGCCCCGCTCCTGGAGCACCCGCGCCCTGTGGAGACGTATCTCCCGGGCTCCTGGGGACCCGAGAGCATCAACCGGCTGATCGCCCCTTACCACTGGAGCCTGCCGGATCATCAGTGACTGGCGATCGGCGCCGGTCACCGCGCGCCGATCCGCCGGGGTGGCCGCCCGGCCGCCCCGCGGCTATCCCTGCTCTGTCCGAGTGGGGGAGAAGGTCTCCCGAGCCGCCTCGAAGTACTTCCGGATGTCGGGGACCGCGCTTTCGGGACCGGCGACCCAGAAGTCGTAGGTCCGCCCGTTCTTGGTGTACCGCAGATCGATCGAGCGACGGCGGCTGTCCGAGGCAGCGTCGTACCAGGTGAACTCCCACAGAGCGGCGGATGCGCCGTTGTGTTCCAGCCGCTCCAGGCTGATTCGCCGGTACTGCGGATAGTCGCCGACCGGGGACCGGCCGGTGCCGTCGTTGTCCTGTGCCGAGAGCTCGGCGTATGGGTCCCCCGCTCCGTCCGGCGGATTCAGATGGACGCCGAGCCCGTAGGCCTTGTCCGCCGAGTAGTAGAAGACGCGGCGCTTGTTCGCGTACGGTCCGGTCCAGTCCTCGCCGATCTCCACGGTGAACCCGGCCGGATCGCTGATCGCGCGGAACCCGGGGCGGGCGGCGGCCGCCGGTGACTCCGGCGATGCGGCCTGGCTGCCGCGGGGGGTCGGGGACTGCCGGGCCAGCAGGGGAGGGATGGCGTAGACGCCTGCTGCGGCAAGGGCGATGGCCGTCGCGCCGATGAGGGTACGGATGATCCAGCGTCGGCGGGAGGCACGACCGGGTGTCCCTGTCGGGTCGGTGGCCTCGGGCGGGACCGGGGCGGTCTCCGCGGGCCGGCCGGGTCTGTGCCGGTCGCCCTGAGGTTCGGTGGGCGGGTGCTGCTCGGAGGCCGAACCGGTGCCGCTCCCGGATCGCTGCCGGTCGCCGGAGCCGCGAGCCGCTGTCGCGGTCCGGATCGGCTCCGTTGTGACGCGGAGTGTGAGTGGCTCGTGCGGCCGCTGAGTGTCCGCCTCGCGTTCGGCGGCGACCAGCAGGGACCGGGCCGTCGACGCCGTGATCCGCTGCGCCGGGTCCTTGGTGAGCAGGCCGTCGATGACCTCGCCGAGGCGACCGGCGTGCCGGGGCGGCTCGTACGTGCCGTCGAGCACGGCCTGGAGTGTGGCGAACTCGCTGTTGCGGCGGAACGGAGAGCGTCCCTCGACCATTTCGTAGAGGGTGGCTCCCAGGGACCACAGATCACACGCCGGCACGGCCCTCAGCCCCTGGACGCGTTCAGGCGAAAGGTAGTCGAGTGTGCCGATCATCGAGCCGGGCACGGTCAGGGTGTCCGCACCGGTCACTGCGGCGATACCGAAGTCGGTCAGCACCGTACGCCCGTCAGGCCGGGCCAGCAGAAGGTTCGACGGTTTCACGTCGCGGTGCACCACACCGCTCGCGTGGGCCGCGATCAGGCCTTCCAGTGCCTCGCGGGCGATGCGGGCGGCATCGCCGACCGCCATACGACCGATCGTCAGTTCCTCGGCGAGGGAACGTCCGGTCACGAGTTCCATGATGATCCACGGCCGGTCGTCGTCCATGACGACATCGTGGATCCCGACCACGTTCCGGTGCTGGACCAGTGCCGCGGCCCTGGCCTCCCGCAATGCCCGCTCCGCCCGCCGACGCCACTCCTCGGGGTCGAGATCGACGCGCGCCCGGATCTCCTTGACGGCGACCGCGCGCTCCAGCTTCACGTCCCGGGCGGCCCACACCGCCCCCATGGCACCGCGTCCGATCAGCTCGTTCAGCTGATAGCGGCCAGCGGCCAAGCCCCGAACTTCCGGTCCGGCCATTCCCCGTCCCCACGCCTGCCGTGCTCCGTGGCCACGCCAGGACAGTCACCTGCGTCAGGCCTTCGACAATCCGAGATTCTGCCTCAACGGACCGACCCGGTGTGCCCCCGGGTCGCGTCGCACAAGGTCCCGCCCCGTGGCGGTACCCGTCGAACCCCCGGCTTCCGTGAGGGAGTCCCACCGTCCGGCAAGCGCCGCACCGGCCGCCGCGAGCCTCGGAGCACCTTTCCGGTCGCGGCACTAGCCTCGGATGCATGCTCGGTCTTCCGGATCACGTTCGCACCTGCCTGTTCGACCTCGACGGAGTGCTCACCCGTACCGCGAAGGTGCACGCCGCCGCGTGGAAGGAGATGTTCGACGCCTATCTGCGTACCCGCGCCGAGCGGGAGGGTGTCCCCTTGGAGCCGTTCGACGCCGTCCGCGACTACGACCAGTACGTGGACGGACTGCCCCGTGAGGACGGGGTCCGCACCTTCCTCGCCTCGCGCGGGATCGAACTGCCCGAAGGCACGCCGGACGACGGCCCCGGCGAGGAGACCGTGAACGGTCTGGGCACCCGCAAGAACGAGATGGTGCTGCGCCGTATCCGCGAACAGGGCGTCGAGGCCTACGGGGGCTCGGTGGCCTACGTACGCGCCGTCCGGGACGCCGGTCTGCACCGCGCGGTGGTCTCGTCCAGCGCCAACTGCCGCGATGTGCTGATCGCCGCCGGTATCGAGGACCTCTTCGAGGAGCGTATCGACGGGATCACCGTCCGGGAGCGGCACCTGCGCGGCAAACCCGCCCCCGACACCTACCTGACCGCGGCCCGCGCCCTCGGCGTCGAGCCGGCGGCGGCGGCCGTCTTCGAGGACGCCCTGGCCGGTGTGGAGGCCGGCCGGGCCGGGGGCTTCGGTTTTGTCGTGGGGGTGGACCGGACCGGCCAGGCCGAGGAACTGCGGCGGCACGGCGCGCACATCGTCGTGGACGACCTCTCCGAACTGCTGGAGTCGCGATGATCACCCACTACGCCTTCGCCGTCGAACCGTGGTGCCTGCGCGAGACCGAGCTGAACCTCGACGTACTCGCCCAGAGCGAGTCGGTGTTCGCCCTGTCCAACGGCCATATCGGCTGGCGCGGCAATCTGGACGAGGGGGAGCCGCACGGGCTGCCCGGCTCGTATCTCAACGGTGTGCACGAGCTGCATCCGCTGCCCTACGCGGAGGCCGGATACGGCTATCCGGAGTCCGGCCAGACGCTGATCAACGTCACCGACGGGAAGATCATCCGGCTGCTGGTGGACGACCACCCCTGCGACCTGCGGTACGGCGAACTCAACGCTCATGAACGGGTCCTGGACTTCCGATCCGGAGTGCTGAGCCGCACCGCCGAGTGGACCACGCCCGCCGGGCGTTCCGTACGCATCACCTCGCAGCGGCTGGTGTCCTTCACCCAGCGGGCCATCGCCGCGGTCGCCTACGAGGTGGAGGTGCTCAACGGCGAGTCCACCGTGGCCGTTCAGTCGGAGCTCATCGCCAACGAGGCGATCCCGCACGACACCGGCGACCCGAGGGTCGCCGCCGCGATCGACTCCCCGCTGGAGGCCGAGGAGGACTTCGCCCGCGACACCCGGCTGCGGCTGGTGCACCGGACCAGGAGCAGCGGCCAGCGAGTGGCCGTCGGCGCCGACCACATCATCGAGGGCCCCGAGGGAACGAGCTGGTCCGCTGACAGCGAACCGGACGTCAGCAGGCTCACGGTCACCGCCACGCTGACCCCCGGTAGCCGGCTGCGGCTGGTGAAGTTCGTGGGCTACGGCTGGTCGGCGGAGCGCTCGCTGACCGCGCTGCACGACCAGGTGCACGCGGCAGTGGCCGCTGCCCGCAGCACCGGCTGGGACGGGTTGCTCGCCGAACAGCGCGCCTATCTGGACCACTTCTGGTCCTGCGCGGATGTCGAGGTGGACGGTGACGCGCAGATCCAGCAGGCGGTGCGCTTCGCCCTCTTCCACGTGCTCCAGGCCGCCGCGCGCGGGGAGCGGCGGCCCATCCCCGCCAAGGGCCTCACCGGCACCGGATACGACGGGCACTCGTTCTGGGACGTGGAGTCCTTCGTGTTGCCGATGCTGACCTACACGGCGCCCCAGTCCGTCGCTCCCGTACTGGAGTGGCGCCACACCACCCTCCCCGCCGCCCGGGACCGGGCCCATCAGCTCGGCTTCCAGGGCGCCGCGTTCCCCTGGAGGACCATCACCGGTGCGGAGTGCTCCGCCTACTGGCCCGCGGGCACGGCCGCGTTCCATGTCAACGCCGATATCGCCTATGCCGTGGCCCGCTATGCGAACGCCACCGGCGACGAGGCGTTCGAGCGCGGGCCCGGCCTGGAACTGCTGGTGCACACCGCCCGGCTGTGGCGGTCGCTTGGCCACCATGACGCGGAAGGCGTGTTCCATATCGACGGGGTCACCGGCCCTGACGAGTACAGTGCCATCGCCCGCGACAACCTGTACACGAACCTGATGGCGCGGCGGAATCTCCGGGTCGCGGCCGAGACGGCGACACGCCACCCCGACCGGGCCGAGGAACTGGGCGTGGACGAGGAGGAGACGGCCGCCTGGCGGGACGCCGCCGCCCGGATGGCCGTGCCGTACAACGAGACGCTCGGGGTGCACGAGCAGTCGGCCGGGTACACCGGCTTCCAGCGCTGGGACTTCGAGTCGATGAGCCCCGAGCAGTATCCGCTGATGCTGCACTTCCCCTACTTCGACCTCTACCGCAAGCAGGTGGTCAAACAGGCGGACCTGGTGTTCGCCATGGCGACCTGCGGTGAGGACTTCACGCCGGAGCAGAAGGCGCGCAACTTCGCCTACTACGAGGCGCTGACCGTCCGGGACTCCTCGCTCTCGGCCTGTTGCCAGGCCGTGATGGCGGCGGAGACCGGCCATCTGAGGCTGGCCTACGACTACCTGGGCGAGGCCGCCCTGATGGACTTGGAGAACTTGGAGCACAACACGCGCGACGGACTGCACATCGCATCCCTCGCGGGGACCTGGATGGCCCTGGTGATCGGCTTCGGCGGGCTGCGCCACCACCACTCATCGGGGGAGGGCAAGCCGGGGTGCCTCGGGTTCGCGCCGAGGCTGCCGGAGGCGCTGACCGGTGTGAAGTTCACCGTACTCATCCGTGGCCGCGCCCTGCGGGTGGACATCCGGCACTCCGGGGCGCACTACACGCTGACGGAGGGAGAGCCGCTCACGCTGCTGCACCACGGTGAGCTGTTCACCGTGAAGGCCGGAGAGCCGATGCGGCTTCCGCTGCCACATGTGCCGACCCAGCCGGAGCCGCAGCAGCCCAAGGGGCGCCGCCCGGCCGACCGGATGGGTGGGATGGAGCCCGTAGGCGGGGAGGCGGGCGGCTAGGGCCTTTCGTTTGGAGCAGGCCGGATCGGGGAGCGGGGTCAGGTGCATAGGACCTCCCCCGGCCCCTCGGGGCCGAGGCGTGATGCCTGGCGCCTGCCCCCGGCCTGGGGTGCCGCCCGGCCCGGCGGTCCGCCCTGGCCCGGTCCGGGTGCCCCGGCGCCTGTCCCCGGTCCGGTCCCACAGCGTCCCGGTCCCACAGCGTCCCGGTCCCGTGCGGTTCCGTTGCGCGGGGCGCCGGGGTGTCGCGATGTACCGCCACCTCCCCGCGGTGGGCTGGTGTGTCCGGCCTCAGACTTCCCGAGACTTCGTCCGGGGGACCCGCATGCCGGACTGGATGGTCGGGGTTGCCCCGGTCCGTCGCCGGACCGGACCGGGCCTCTCCCGTTCACCCGCCCGTGCCACGCTCCGGGCGCCTGCCATGCGCTCAGTTCCCGGTGACCCGTTCCAGAAGGGCCACCGGCCGATCGGCGAACAGTTCCTCCAGGGATACGCCACCACCGTCCACGCCTCCGGTGAACTTCCGCCCGGGGCGCAGCAGATCGGACCAACGGCCGGCCGGAATCGCCAGCGACGTACCGCACCAGCCACCCGCCTCCTCCAGGCGCAGTGAGAGCCGGGTGACCGCCGTCACCACTTCGCCCGCGCGGCTGAACGCCAGACAGTGATCCGCCGCCGGTCCGGTGGCCGGCAGGGCCGTGTAGCCGCCCGGTGTGCCGAACACCTCGGGCCGCCGGCGCCGCAGCCCCAGTGCCGCACGCGTCAGCTCAGCCTTCTCGTCCGCCGGCCGCTCCCGGAAGGGCTCCCGGTTGTCCGGGTCGACCAGGGCCAGATACCGGTGCTCGGTGCCCTGGTACAGCTCGGGCACTCCCGGCATGGTGAGCTGCACCAGCGCGCCGCCCAGGGCGTTCGCCCGTACGTGCTCGTCGAGTCCGCGGGTGAACTCCGCCAGGGTGTACAGCGGCGGTCCGGCGGGCCCCGCCGCCACGAACTCCTCCACCGCGCGCTCGTAGCCCGGATCGGGCTCGGTCCAGCTGGTGTGCAGCCCCGCCTCCCGTACGGACTTCAGCAGCGCAGGACCGATCCGGTCCTCGCGCGGGATGCCGAGGCCGAACGCCGTCTGCCAGCCCGTCCACGCCAGCTGGCGATCCGGCGCGGCCACCGCTGACAGCTCGGTCAGCAGCCGCTGCCAGCGCTCCGGGCACTGGGACAGCACAGCGATCCTGGCCCGGACATCCGCGCTGCGCTTGGTGTCGTGGGTGGACAGCACCGTGCCCGTGGCGGGCCAGTCCCTGGCGATCCGGGCACAGTAGGCATGGAAGTCCTCGGGACTCACCGCGGGGCGCTCCGGATCCCCGCCCACCTCGTTGGCGGACAGCAGCGGTGCGTACCGGTAGAAGGCGGTGTCCTCGACGGACTTGGCGCGCAGCGCCGACGAGGTCTGGGCGAAGCGCGCCCGGAACGCCGACTGCGCGGGACCGTCCCCGGTCCGTCCGAGGCCCAGTGCCAAGTCCCGGACCACATCCACCGCGTCCGCCTCCTCAGGGACGGCGAAGACCGCCTTGGCGCGCGCCGCCAGGTCTGCCGTGAGCACCTCCTCGCCGCCCGTGCGGTAGGTCCGGTAGACCGGCATCCGCACCAGCAGTTCCCGGATCGCCGTACGCAGCGCCCAGGGCGCGTGGTCGCGCAGGCCGGGGTCCGTCGCGCACACCCCTTCCGCCAGCCGGGCGAGGGTCTCGGTCTCCGCCACCAGCTCCTGGGTCAGCACCTTGTACGCGGCGCGGCGCGCCGTGGCGCCCCAGTAGCCGCCCCGGTCGCCCGCCGGGGCAGCGAAGTCCCGGTAGGCGCCCAGCAGTTCCCCGACCCCGTCCTCGTCGGTGAACACCCCGTCGATCCGGTACAGCGCGTCGTAGCCGGTCGTCCCGGCGACCGGCCAGGACGTCGGAAGCCGCTCGGCGCCGGTGAGGATCTTCTCCACCACGGTCCAGCAGCCGCCGCTCGCCTCGTCCAGGCGGCGCAGATACCCCTCGGGGTCGGCGAGCCCGTCGGGGTGGTCGATCCGCAGTCCGTCCACCACCCCGTCCCGTACAAGTTCGAGGATCTTGGCGTGGGTGGCCGTGAACACCTCGGGGTCCTCCACGCGTACCCCGATCAGCTCGGAAATGGTGAAGAACCGCCGGTAGTTGAGCTCGGTACGGGCCAGCCGCCACCAGCCAAGCCGGTACCACTGCGCGTCCAGCAGCTCCGGCAGCGGCAGCCCCTCGGTGCCCTCGCGCAGCGGGAAGCGGTGCTCGTCCCCGTAGCGCAGCTCGCGCCCCTCGACCCGCAGCGCGTCCGGTGCGGCCAGTTCGTCACCGAGCCGCCCTGCCAGCACCGGCAGCAGCACCTTGCCGCCGCCCGCGTCCCAGTCGATGTCGAACCAGCGTGCGTACGGCGATTCCGGCCCTTCGCGCAGGGTCTCCCACAGGGGTCTGTTGTGCCGCGGCGCCGCTGCCATGTGGTTGGGCACGATGTCGAGCACCAGACCCAAGCCGTGCTCGCTCGCGGTGGCGGCCAGCGCCCGCAGTCCCTGCTCGCCGCCGAGCTCCTCCCGTACCCGGGAGTGGTCCACGACGTCATAGCCGTGCCCCGAGCCAGGCACCGCCTCCAGTACCGGAGACAGATGCAGATGGGAGACCCCGAGGCCGGCGAGATACGGCACTGCTTCCTCGGCGGCCCCGAAGGGGAAGGCGGGCTGTAGCTGGAGCCGGTAGGTGGCGGTGGGCGTCATGCGAACGTACGTACCCGCATCGGCGCCGTCTGTGTCATCTCGCAGGTCGCGGGGGTGCCCGGAACCGGACACGTTCACCTGATGCGACCAAGAGAACCGTCCGTATGTGTTTGGGGTCTCTCGTTTGGATCTTGCCGGGCTCGAGTGCCCTGGCACCGTTCCCCCTGTCTCCGCCGGGGGGAGAGACCCCATGCACCAGACCCCGCGCACTGATCCGGCCTGATGCAAACGAAAGACCCTACGCCGGGCGGCGCAGCACCACCAGGCTCCGCCCGACCATCGGCACCCGCTCACCGGCCGCCACCTTGGGTCCCTGCCCAGGTGGCACCCCGTCCGGCCGCGCCGTGTCCACCAGCACCTGCCACTGCCGGCCGTGGTTGACGGGCACCGCGAAGTCCAGATCGTCGCCGCTCGCGTTGAACATCAGCAGGAACGAGTCGTCCGAGATGCGCTCACCACGCGGCCCCGGCTCGGAGATCGCATGCCCGTTCAGGAACACCGTCAGCGCCCTGGCGTGGGCCGCCTGCCAGTCCCGCTGGGTCATCTCCACCCCCTCGGGGGTGAACCAGGCGATGTCGGAGAGCTCGTCATGGGTGCCTTCCACGGGCCGCCCGTGGAAGAAGCGCCTGCGGCGGAACACCTGGTGGTCGCGGCGCAGCCACACCATCGCCCTGGTGAAGGCCAGCAGCGAGCCCGGCTCCTCCTCGGTCGATGAGGGCCACCGCACCCAGGACAGCTCGGAGTCCTGGCAGTAGGCGTTGTTGTTGCCGCGCTGGCTGCGGCCGAACTCGTCGCCGTGGCTGAGCATGGGCACGCCCTGGGACAGCATCAGGGTGGCGATGAAGTTGCGCATCTGGCGGCCCCGCAGCTCCAGCACCCCGGGGTCGTCGGTGTCGCCCTCCGCGCCGCAGTTCCACGAGCGGTTGTGGCTCTCGCCGTCCCGGTTGCCCTCGCCGTTGGCCCCGTTGTGCTTCTCGTTGTACGAGACCAGGTCCCGCAGGGTGAACCCGTCGTGGCAGGTGACGAAGTTGACGGAGGCCAGCGGGCGCCGCCCGTCTCCCTGGTAGAGATCGGACGAGCCGGTGAGCCGGGAGGCGAACTCGGCCAGCGTACGCGGCTGTCCACGCCACAGGTCCCGCACGGTGTCCCGGTACATGCCGTTCCACTCGGTCCACAGTGGCGGGAAGTTGCCCACCTGGTAGCCGCCCTCGCCGACGTCCCACGGTTCGGCGATCAGCTTCACCTGGCTGACCACCGGATCCTGCTGGACCAGGTCGAAGAACGACGACAGCCGGTCCACCTCGTGGAACTGCCGGGCGAGGGTGGCGGCGAGATCGAAGCGGAAGCCGTCCACATGCATCTCGGTGACCCAGTAGCGCAGCGAGTCCATGATCAGCTGGAGTACGTGGGGGGAGCGCATCAGCAGGGAGTTTCCGGTGCCGGTGGTGTCCGTGTAGTAGCGCTTGTCCTCGGACAGCCGGTAGTAGGAGGCGTTGTCCAGGCCGCGGAACGACAGCGTGGGCCCCAGGTGGTTGCCCTCGGCGGTGTGGTTGTAGACCACGTCCAGGATCACTTCGATGCCCGCCTGGTGCAGGGCCCTGACCGCCGACTTGAACTCCAGCACCTGCTGCCCGCGGTCGCCCCAGGAGGCATAGCTGTTGTGCGGGGCGAAGAATCCGATGGTGTTGTAACCCCAGTAGTTGCTCAGACCGGAGTCCGCCAGCCGGTTGTCGTTCACGAACTGGTGCACCGGCATCAACTCGAGTGCCGTCACCCCCAGTTCGGTGAGATGCGAGATCACCGCCGGGTGGGCCAGCCCGGCGTAGGTGCCGCGCAGCTCGGGTGGCAGCGCCGGGTGCAGCATCGTCAGGCCCTTCACATGGGCCTCGTAGATGACCGTGCGGTGGTAGTCCGTACGCGGCGGGCGGTCGTCGCCCCAGTCGAAGTACGGATTGACGACGACGGAGGCCATCGTGTGCGGGGCGGAGTCGAGATCGTTGCGCGAGTCCGGGCGGCCGAAGTGGTAGCCGTACACCGCCTCGCCCCAGTCGATCCGTCCGCTCATCGCACGCGCGTAGGGATCGAGGAGCAGCTTGGCGGAGTTGCACCGCTGCCCCCGCTCCGGTTCGTACGGTCCGTGCACCCGGAAGCCGTAGCGCTGACCGGGCATCACACCCGGCAGATACGCGTGGCGCACGAACGCGTCTGTCTCACGGAGCTCCACCGCCGTCTCCGAGCCGTCGTCGTGCAGCAGACACAGCTCGATACGGTGCGCGGCCTCCGAATAGACCGCGAAGTTGGTGCCGGCGCCGTCGTAGGTGGCACCGAGGGGATACGCCTGTCCCGGCCAGACCTGCATAGATAAGACTCTTCCACTTCTGATCCGGGTGCGGGGGACCACTTCGGCCAGATCCTCCCCGAAACTGGGGCGAGCTCCTAGGACTTACCACCGTCCTACCGGGTGACCCGGTCAAAGAGCGGGTAAACGCCGGGAGGCGCGCGTGGAAGTGCCGAGCCCCCCGAACCGGTGACCCCGTCAACGCCGTACCGTCGTGTAGCCCGTGCCGGGGGAGCTCCGGTACGACGGTCTGCCCGGCGTGCGCCAAGCCTGCGGCAGGGGCGCGCGTGGGGGCGTATCGCTATGAACCCTCCCGTTCCGGGCCATCTCGCAACCTGGAACGGTGCGCTTGTCTCCGGGAGTTGGGAAAAGAGCCATGGGATCCGGATGCACCTCGTCCCACGGGCGGAGTACCCTTCCTTGATCGTTGGAGGGGACCGGGAAGGCGGTGCGCGGGTGAGCTCGGGAGGGCTGGAGCTACCCCCCGGTGACGCAGGTCATGAGGGGGACTCGGCCGATGTCCCGCCCGGCGCGGTATCGCTGGCCAGGCCGGTCGAGATGACATCTCACATCGGACCCGAACTGGACTGGAGCACGGAGGCCTGGAGCGAGGTGCGCACCCGTGCCCAGCGGGCGGGGCGCGCCTACATCTGGCTGAATCTGGTCGAACAGCGGTTGCGCGCGGTCGTGGCCGCCGTGCTGATGCCCGTCTACGAGCCGGTGCACGGCGACGACTGGGTGGTGGCCGCGGCGGGCCCGGCGGGGCAGGAGTGGGTGCAGCGTGCCGTCGCCGTACGGGAGGTCTCGCGCCGCAAGGGCTACCTGCTCGACCCGGCCGACGACAATGTGCTCAGCTTCCTCACCCTCCCGCAGCTACGGGAGCTGATGGTCCAGCACTGGCCCTGCTTCGAGCCCTACTTCGACGAACGGCGCGAGGTGGAGCTGGCGCTGGACGAGCTCGAGGTGACGCGGAACGTCGTCTCCCGCAACCGGGCCCTGAACGAGGCCGTCCTGGCCCAGGCCGAACGTGCCTCGGCCCGTCTCCTCGAGATCCTCGGCAGCGGAGCGGGGGTACCGTCCGCCGACCGGCTGCCGGTCGACGCGGTCGAGGACCTGGTGGGCGACCGCTACGCGGACGTGGTCTCCGTACACCCCGACCGGGTGCGGCTCCAGCGGCAGCTTCCCGCCGAGGACCTCTTCGGGGGCGCCCGGCGGCTCGACGCCGTCGGGATAGGCCTCAATCTGCTGGTGCAGAACTTCTCGGGGCGGCGACTGGTCAGGCTGGCTGAGGCGGGCGCCCGGGTGCGGCTGCTCTTCCTCAACCCCGCCAGCAGCGCGATCAAGCGGCGCGAGCGGGAACTGGGCATCAGAAAGGGCGAGCTGGGCCGTGCGGTCGAGATGAACATCCTGCACATGCGACGGGTCAGGTCGAGACTCCGCGACCCCGGGGCCTTCGAGATCCACGTGTTCGACGAGACGCCCCGATTCACGGCCTATCTGGTCGACGGTGACGGCCCCGACGGGCTGGCGGTCGTGCAGTCGTATCTGCGCCGGGCCCGGGGCATGGAAGCCCCGGTGCTGGTGCTGCGCGGCGGCAGGCCGTCCGTGGTGAGGTCGGGGCAGGAGGGCGAGCACGGCCTGTTCCAGACCTACCGGGAGGAATTCGAGTCGGTGTGGAGCGACTCCCGACCGGTGTCCTGACTGTCAGTGCCACGTGCGAGAGTTCCGTACGTACCGCAGACGAGGGGGCACCGCATGGCGTGGCACCATGAGCCGCTGGTCGGCTTCGACCTGGAAACGACGGGCACCGACCCGCTGGACGCACGCATCGTCACGGCGGCGGTCGTCTCCGTGGAGGACGGCCGACCGGTCCGGCGACGCATCTGGCTCGCTGATCCGGGGATTCGAATCCCGGCGCAGGCGTCGGCCATCCACGGCATCAGCAGCGAGCGTGCGGCGGCCGAGGGGCGTCCGGCGAGCGAGGTGGCGGAGCAGATCGCCGCGACGCTGACGGACTACTGGAAGGCGGGAGTCCCGATCGTCGCGTACAACGCGGCGTTCGACCTGACCCTGCTCTCCGCCGAGCTGGTCCGGCACGGTCTGCCGTCGCTCGCCGAGCGGCTGGCGCGGGGTCAGGAGGGCTCCGGGATCGGCCCGGTCATCGACCCGTACACGATCGACCGCGCCGTCGACCGCTACCGCCGGGGCAAGCGCACCCTTGAGGCGGTCTGCGCCGAGTACGGGGTGGTGCTGGAGGAGGCCCATGAAGCCTCGGCGGACGCGCTGGCGGCGGTCAGGGTGGCATGCGCGATAGCGGAGCGGCATGCCTCGGTGGCGGCGGTCGCACCGGCAGAGCTGCACTCCCGTCAGATCCGCTGGTACGCCGACTGGGCGGCGGACTTCCAGGGCTTCCTGCGGCGCAAGGGCACCCCTGACGCCGTGGTGGACGGCTCCTGGCCGGTAAGGGCGCTGGCCGGGGTCGGGCCCGCTTAGGTCCTGTCCGGGCGGTCTTCTTCGAGTCCGTCGCTCCGCCGGTGCTGCTCCCCTGCGTTCGGCGGGGCCGGGACGACGCCGTCGGGGATCGCGCAGATGGGCCATGACGCCGGACAGGCAGGTGCATCACCGGCCTGTCCGGCGGTGCGAACGAAGGTAAGCGGGCTGCAGTTGACGTCGGCGGCGAGATGGATCTTCGGTCCCCTCGGATCCCGCCCGGCGAGCTCGATCAAGGCCAAGCCCAGCAGCACGAGCCCGAACAGGTCGACGAGGGCGAACGTCACAGGGCGTCCCTGTGCCGAGCGGATCTTGCGGACTTCGAAGTCCATCGCGTTCCCGAAGGTCGGGTGTTGCGACGATCGTGAGCACTCAAGGCGCTGGGGAGGGGGCCTCTCGCATGCTCAGCGCCGCCGCGACCGCCTACAGGGGATGCCAGCGGACCTCGGGGTCGCCCCGGCGCAGCGAGTCCACCCGGCGCCGGAATTCGACCAGGGCTCTGGGGTCGGACGGGGCGTGCTGGGCGACCCAGGCGCAGCTGGCCGTCTCCCGGGCGCCCCGCAGCACGGCGCAGCCGGGCCAGTCGCGTACGTCCCAGCCGTAGGCCGCGGTGAACGCGTCGTAGGCCGCGGGCGCGAGCCCGTAGCGGTCGCGGGCGAGGGCCAGCACGACGAGATCGTGTTCCCGGAGGTCGGCGGAGAAGGTCTCCAGATCGGTCAGCACAGGCCCGGCGGGGCCGACATGTACATTGCGGGGGAGCGCGTCGCCGTGGATGGGGCCGGGTGGCAGATGCGGCATCAGCTCGCGTGCCGCGGCGGCGAAGCCGTCCCGGCGCTCCCGCAGGAAGTCCGCGTCAGCCTGGTCGATCGCCGTGCCCGCCAGCTTCAGCCAGCGCTCCACCCCGCCGAGCAGCTCGCGGGGAGGCAGCGAGAACGGCGCCGAAGGTAGCGCGTGCACCAGCCGTAGCAGCCGCGCGAGATCACGTGGCTCGGCGGGCCGCACCGCCGGGGGCAGCCGGAGCCACAGGGTCACCGGGTGCCCCTGCACCAGCAGGGCCTTCGTCTCCGCGGCCCGAACGGCGGGCACGCCTGCCTGCTCCAGCCACTCCGCCACGGCCAGCTCGTGCTCGGCGCGATCGAGCAGCTCGGCGCTCCGCCCGACCTTCACCACCACGTCCCCGGACTCGAACACCGCGTTCTCGCCGAGGGCCAGCAGCTCCGCCTGCCCCGGCAGTCCCGCCGCGGCGAGCACTGTCCGTGCACGTGTCTCGTCCATGGCCCGGATTCTCGCATTGCGCACTTGGGATGGACGGTGCGCGTGTTGACATAGGTGTGAATACAGGGAAATGCCAGGATCAATGTGACCAAGGATATCCGATGATGCCGAGGCGGCGACAGTGGCTCCGGCTGTGTGGGAGGCCTCATGACGACGCGTCATGACGAGATGTGTCCGGCGACGGACGGCGACATCGCGCCACTGGCGCCGCCCGGGAGCGAGATCCGTCGGCGTGGGTGGGGTGCGCTGCTACGGGCACTGGTGGCCGGGCTCGCACTGGTGGCCGGTCTTGCGCTGCCCGTGATGGTCACGCATCCCGCGCAGGCCGTGCCAGCCGGTACGTACGCCTACGTCGCAAACGATGTCGACGGCACCGTGTCGGTGATCGACACCGCCACGAACACGACGGTGGCCACGATCGCCGTCGGCGCCGGTCCGCAGGGCGTGGCGATGACACCCGACGGCACCCGCGTCTATGTCACCAACCGCGACGCGGACACGGTGTCGGTGATCGACACGTCCACCGATGCCGTGGTGGCCACCGTGTCCGTCGGCAACCGGCCTCGCGGGGTGGTGGTGACCCCGGACGGTACCCGCGTCTATGTCGCCAATGGCGACGATGACAACGTGTCGGTGATCGACACGTCCACCAACACCGTGGTGACCACCGTCCCCGTCGGCAACAGCCCCTTCGGGGTAGCGGTGTCGCCGGACGGTACCCGGGTGTACGTCACCGACAGCCAGGACGACACCGTGTCCGTGATCGATACGGCGACGAACACGGTGGTGGCCACCGTGCCCGTCGGCAACGATCCGGAAAGCGCGGTGGTGACACCGGACGGCTCCCGGGTCTATGTCGCCAACCTCGGCGACGGCACCGTGTCCGTGATCGATACGGCGACGAACACGGTGGTGGCCACCGTCCCGGTCGGGAGCGTTCCACAGGCGATCGCGGTGTCGCCGGACGGCTCCCGGGTCTATGTCGCCGACAACGGCGACGACACCGTGTCCGTGATCGATACGGAGACGAACACAGTGGTGGCGACCATCCCTGTCGGTTCGGCTCCGCAGGGCATCGCCGTGTCGCCGGACGGCTCCCGCGTTTACGTCGCCAACGGCAACTCCACCACGGTCTCGGTGATCGACACCGCCACGAACACGGTCGTGGACACGGTCACCGTCGGCGCCTCCCCGTACGGGATCGCCGTCGGCGCGGTGCCGGCCCCGACGGCTCCCGCGTGGGAGCTGCTGAAGGTCATCGGGGGCGGATCGTTCGCGGCGGGTGGTCAGGGCAAGTACACGCTGACGGCGACCAACAGCGGCGATGGAGCCACCGACGGGAGCACGGTCACACTGGCGGATACGCTGCCGACCGGGTTGACGGCCGTCAGCCTCTCGGGGACCGGGTGGACCTGCACCCTCGTCCCGCTCGGCTGCACCCGGGACGACGTCCTGGACGCCGGTGCGAGCTACCCGCCGCTGACCCTCACGGTCGCCATCGCCGCGAACGCTCCGACGCGGGTCACCAACACGGCCACCATCACGGGCGGCGGCGCCGGTGCGACCAGCACCGCAACCATGACCACCACGATCAAGCGGAACGACCCCAAGCCCACCCCCAAGCCGAAGCCGCCGCACCACGGACGCCCGGACCACGGACGCCCGGACCACGGACGCCCCGGCCACGGCCACCGTCCCGGTCCTCGGTAGCCCCTGGCGCGGCCGCCTCGACCCGCATCACCCCCGGGCCCGTCGGCACGGGGGTGATCCTTTGCGTCGGCAGGGGGAGTCCTACCGTCCGTGCTGCAGCGCACCGCAGGCGGCGGCACGGACGCGCAGAAGACGACCTCGCGGAAAGGGACGCCGTTGGAGTACCAGGCGGCGACCGGCGTCTGAAGCCGAATCGACTCGTAGCTCGGCAGGTTCATGTCCGAGGAGCTCGCTTGTCGGGAGAGGACCTGTCAGGGCACGGCTCGGTTCCTTCCCGTTGGTCCCTGAAAGCAGCCGGCCACCATCTCGCGGCGCGCGAGGGCAGGACCTTGCCGGGGCTGAATGACGCCGGGGACAACGAAGCAGCCATTGCGATGCACCAGTGCTGTGGCTATGGGTTGTCTTCCATCTGCCTGAGCAAGAGCGTGCAGCGGTAGGGTCCGGGCCGGTCCGCCGGAGTCATGAAAATCGTTTCAGAATCACCACACTTGGCGAATTGAAGCGGCCGCCGCACCCGCCTGCGTGAAATCGACGGAGCTCGTATACCCGCTGTGCGCGTGCCGACACCCCCTTGTTTCCAGGAGGGTTGTCTGACCTGTCGCCCTGTCCCACCAGCCAGGACATCGCCCAGTCATCCACCGAGACCCAATCGCCGTAACAAGTAAAGAATTTGAGAGGGTTCGCGTCCCACATGAGGGGGCATGGTGGATATCTCATTACGAAGGCTTGTTGAGTAAGTCACAGGCGCATGAACCCCTTGAACTGAGCGCGTCAATCGGTCAGTGTTTCGAGGCGACCTCCGGAGAACTTCCGGCCGGAGGCCAATCCCCCCACAAAAGATGACGAGGAGTTCCCTCTTCATGGCAACTCACAAGCGCGCGAGCAGGATCAAGCTGACCGCGGCCATCAGTGCCGTGGCCGCCGCCGCAGGAGTCACCGTATTCGGCGCGTCGTTCGCCGGAGCCGCCCCCGCACCCGCGGAGGGCAAGATCTATGGCGCGAACGCCGAAGGCGCCGTCGCCGGAAGCTATGTCGTCCTGTTGAAGGAGGGCGGCCAGAAGAGCGCGATGAGCGCCAAGGCCGACAAGCAGGACCTCGCCGAGGAGTACGGCGGCAAGCTGGAGCGCAACTACTCCTCGGCCGTCAACGGCTTCTCGGCCAGCGGGCTTTCGGAGACCGAGGCCAAGCGCCTCGCCGCCGACCCCGCCGTGGACAAGGTCGTCCAGAACAAGAAGTTCTCCATCAACGCCACCCAGGAGAACCCGCCGTCCTGGGGCCTGGACCGGATCGACCAGGCGGACACGGCCGGCGACAGCAAGTACACCTACCCCGACGGCGGCGGCGAGGGTGTCACGGCTTATGTCATCGACACCGGCGTCCGCACCACGCACAAGGACTTCGAGGGCCGAGCAAGCAGTGGCTTCGACGCCATCGACAACGACGACAACGCCGACGACGGCAACGGTCACGGCACCCACGTGGCGGGCACCATAGCCGGGGCGTCGCACGGTGTGGCCAAGAAGGCGAAGATCGTCGCCGTGCGGGTGCTCGATGACAACGGCTCCGGCACCACCGAGCAGGTCGTCGCGGGTATCGACTGGGTGACCAAGAACCACCAGGGCCCCTCCGTAGCCAACATGAGCCTCGGTGGCGGTGCCGACCCCGCTCTGGACGAGGCTGTCCAGAAGGCCATCGCCGCGGGTGTCACCTTCGCGGTCGCCGCGGGCAACGAGTCCAGCGACGCGGGCCAGGGCTCCCCGTCGCGGGTGAAGGAGGCCATCACGGTCGCCTCATCGACCAAGGACGACCAGCAGTCCGACTTCTCCAACTTCGGCTCGGTCGTGGACGTCTACGCTCCGGGCTCGGACATCACCTCCTCCTGGAACGACAGCGACGAGGGCACCAAGACCATCTCCGGTACGTCGATGGCGACCCCGCACGTCGTCGGCGCCGCCGCGGTCTACCTCGCCGGACACCAGGACGCCACTCCCGAGCAGGTCGCCAAGGCCCTGACGGACGGCGCCACGCCTGACAAGATCAGCAACCCGAGCGAGGGCACGCCCAACAAGCTCCTGAAGGTCATCGAGTAGTCGCCCGACCTCGCCAGGCTGTCAACGGACGGCCGCCGTGCCCTCCCCCACGGGGCATGGCGGCCGTCCTATGGTGTGCCGATGGCGAACACGTATGCGTATGCACTGCTGCTGCGCGGAATCAACGTCGGCGGACACCGCAAGGTCCCCATGGCCGACCTCCGCGCACTCCTGACCGAGCTGGGCCACGGCGGCGTCCGCAGCTACCTCCAGAGCGGAAACGCCGTCTTCACCAGCCCGGAACGGGACGAGCGGCAGCTCGCCACCGCCATCGAGCGGGCCATCGAAGGGCACTTCGGCTTCACCGTCGACTGCCTGGTCCGCGGGGCGCCGTATCTGCGCGCGATCGTGGACGACTGCCCCTTCCCGGCCGCCGAACTCGAAGGCAGGCAGCTCCATGTCACCTACTTCTCCGAGCGGGTGGACCCGGAGCGGCTCGCCGGCATGGACACGGCCGCCCATCTGCCGGAGCAGTTCCGGCTCGGTGACCGCGCGCTCTATCTCTACGCCCCCGACGGTCTCGGCCGCTCCAAGCTCGCCGAACAACTCGCCAGGCCCAGCCTGTTCAAGGGGATTGTCGCGACCAGCCGCAACTGGAACACGGTCCTCAAACTGGCGGAGATGACCGCGGCCTCGGACACGGTCTAGCGCCGACGGGAGCTCCGGTGCCAGCTGAACCCGCCAGGCAGCCGCACGGACGCGCTGTGGTGGCCGCCGCTGTGCCGGGTGACATGAGCCCGGCGGGTACCAAAACTCAGCGACCATCCGCGGTCGCTCAGATTCAGGTGCAGCAGCCTCGGGATGATGGTGATCCGCTTGTGGTAATAGATCGACATATCGGCCTCCTTGCCGTCACTGTGCGCGAGAAACCCGGCGCCGCTGTCACCGGATCGCCACGGCCTTGTCACCGCAGGGCAGACATGTCCTGTTCCCCGGGCCCGGTCCCGGCCGCCCCTTGCTTCTCCTCCGGATGGGCCAGCGGGGATTGTCAGAGGCTCGCCCTATCGTCGGTCCCATGTACGACGACGGCGACGGCCCACCGCGGCCGGGTGACGAGCACGCGGTGCGGGCACGGGCGGCCGAGGTGCGGGTCGCCTTCGAGGGGCTGCTCCAGATCCGGCGCCTCACCAACACCGCGGCCGCCGAGCCGGAGGCCACCCCGGCGCCCTGGGAGCACGGTCGGATGGTGCGGTCCGTGGCGCTCGCCCTCGAAGCCGCCGGGATACAGCCGTCCGCGGTCGACGCGTCCGGCCGCCGGGTGGCGACCGGATACCGGGTACGGACCGCCGCCGGCGACGAGCACCGGGACCCCGGAGTCGTCGCGGTCGACTGGCTGGGACCGCCAGGGGGCGGCGCCGCGTCCGGTGAACCCGCGGCCCTTGAGGAGTGCGCGCGGATCCTGGACCGGCTCGGTTGGGACGCCCTGATGTACCGGGGACGGGGTGGCCGCCGCTTCGTCGAGGTGCGCGCGCCGCATGCCGGGTATGTCCGCGAAACGGGCCGCGAACGGCCGTCCGGTGGCCCGGGAAACGGTGGCTGAATGGCCCGGGGATACGGCGGCCGAATGGCCCGTGGTCCTGGGTCACTCCAGGCTCTAGGGTCATCTGCATGACCACTGACCACACCGCTCAGGTCGACTTCTACTTCGACCCCGCCTGCCCCTTCGCCTGGATCACCTCCCGATGGATCCTGGAGGTCGAGCAGCAGCGCGACATCAGTGTCCGTTTCCGCCCCATGAGTCTCTACTTCCACAACATGGGCAATGAGCTCCCCGAGGGCTATCGCGCACTCGTCGACCGGACCATCGGTCCGGTCCGGGTCCTGGTCGCCGCCGCCGAGCAGCACGGCGAGCAGGTGCTGGGCGATCTCTACACGGCTCTCGGCACCCGGATCCACCAGCAGGAGTACGAGGACTTCGACGCGGTGATCGCCGCGGCCCTGGAGGAGACCGGGCTGCCGGCCGAGTTGGCCGCGGCCGCGCACGACGAGTCGTATGACGACGCGGTGCGCAGCAGCCATGAGGCCGGTCTGGACCCGGTGTCCGGCGAGTACATCGGCACACCGACCATCCATGTGGACGGAGTCGTCTGGTTCGGCCCGGTGCTGAACTCCATCCCGCGCGGCGAGGAGGCGGGCAAGCTCTTCGACAGCTTCCGGGTGCTCGCCAACCACCCTGACTTCTTCGAGCTGAAGCGCACCCGGACCGGCAAGCTGAGCACCGCCTGACCGTGTCCGAGCACCCTGCTTTCCTGCGCGGGCTGGTCGCCCGCACCAGCTGATCACCACCCGGCGAACCGCGCGGGCGGGGGCGTCAGGCCCCCGACGCCCGCGCCGGTACCCGGGCCCGCAGCGGGAGCCGCAGCAGCCGGGCCGCCGCCCGGGACTCGTCGTAGCGCTGGAGCAGCAGCCGGGCCAGCTCGGGTGAGGCGCCCAGGACGTCCGCGAGGGCGTCAGCGCCCGCACACCCGGCGCCGTCGGCGATCCGGTCCGGAAGCCGGCCGGGGGCGATCACATACGGGGCGACCGCGACCCGGCGCACCCCGTCGGCGCGCAGCGCGCGCACCGCGTCCTCGGTACGCGGTAGAGCGGCGGAGGCGAACGCAGGCCGCACGGCGCACCAACCGGTGTGCCGCAGCTCCCGCGCCATTTCAGCGATCACTGCGATCGCCTCCGGGTCGGATGAGCCCGCCGAGGCCAGTACGACCCCGGTCGAGCGCTTGTCGGCCGGGCTCAGACCGGCCTCGTACAGCCGCCGCTCCACCGCGTCGAGCAGCAGCGGTGACGGGCCGAGCACCTCGGCCTGGACGATCCGCAGCCGCGGATGCCGGGCTCTGGCCTCGTCGAGCACCGACGGGATGTCGGTCTTGGCATGGAAGGCGCGGGTCAGTAGCAGCGGCAGGGCCACCACGTCCCGCACCCCGTCGTTCGCCATCCGCTCCAGCACCTGCGGGACGGCCGGGGCGTTGAAGTCCAGGAACGCGGTGGACACCCGCAACCCGGGCCGCAGCGCCCGTACCCGGCGCACCAGGGCGTGCACGGTCGCGGCGTGCCGCGGATCGCGGCTGCCGTGGGCGATGACCAGCAGTACGGGGTCGTGCATGGGGATCAGCTCCGGGCGAGCAGACCGCGGCTGCGCAGCACCCAACGCTCCAGCGGACTGAAGATCAGCAGGTCGATGGCGATACCGACGATCAGGATGAGGATGATCGCGAGGAACACCCCGGGCATGTCGAAGTTGTTGCGGCCGTTCTCCAGCAACTGGCCCAGGCCCAGGCCGAGCTCGGGCGAGGAGGCGATGATCTCGGCGGCCATGAGCGAACGCCAGGAGAACGCCCAGCCCTGCTTCAGTCCGGCCAGATAGCCGGGCAGCGCGGCCGGCATCACGATGTGCCAGGTGCCCTTCAGCCCGGTGGCGCCCAGGGTCCGTCCGGCCCGCAGGAACAGCGGCGGTACCTGGTCCACACCCGACACCAGCCCGTTGGCGATGGAGGGCACGGCGCCGAGCAGGATCACCGTGAACATCATCGAGTCGTTCAGGCCCAGCCAGATGACCGCGGGCGGCACCCAGGCCACGGACGGCAGCGACTGGAGCCCGGACAGGATCGGGCCGATGGCGGCGCGGACGAACTTCACCCGGGCCACGAGCAGACCGAGCGGTGTGCCGATCGCCAGGGCCAGCAGGAAGCCGAGCAGGCCACGCGACACACTGGTCCAGACGATCTCGTGCAGGGTGCCCTGGAGCCACATACCGGACACGCTGTCCCATACCGCGGACGGCGGCGGCAGCTTGTAGTCGTCGGTGACCTTCAGCGCGACCAGCAACTGCCACACCGCGAGCACCAGGATGACCGCCAGTGCGGGCGGCAGTACCTTGCCCAGCAGCACTTGGCGGACCGGGGTGCGATGGGCCTGTACGGAGTCGAGCGCGTCAAGACCGGCCTCAAGCCCGGCGAAGTCGTCCGTCTTCCGGACCGCCGCCTCGCCGGTGGCCGTGGACGGCTCACGCTTGGTGTCAGTGCTGGCCATGGCGGCGGATCTCCCCACGCAGTTCTTCGGTGATCTCGACGGACAGCTCGGCGACGGCGGCGTCCTCGATACGGCGCGGCTGGGGGATGTCGACCCGCCACTCGCGCGCGACCCGTCCGGGCCGCGACGACAGCAGCACCACGCGCTGGGCGAGGCGTACGGCCTCACGCACGTTGTGGGTGACGAAGAGGACCGAGACGTTCGTCTCGCGCCAGATACGGGTGAGCTCCTCGTGCAGCACATCGCGGGTGATCGCGTCGAGCGCCGCGAACGGCTCGTCCATCAGCAGCAGATCGCTGTCCTGGGCCAGTGCCCGGGCCAGTGCCACCCGCTGGCGCATACCGCCGGACAGCTCGTGCACCCGCTTGCGGTACGCACCGCCGAGCCGGACCAGTCCGAGCAGCCGCTCGGCCTCGTCCCGGCGCTCGGACTTGGGCACCCCGCGCAGCCGAAGCGCGAGTTCGATGTTCTTGCCCGCGGTCAGCCACGGGAAGAGCGCGTGTTCCTGGAACATCAGGGCCGGCCGCCCGCCGGGGGTCTCGATGGACCCAGCGGTCGGCCGGTCGAGCCCGGCGACCAGATTGAGCAGGGTGGACTTTCCGCACCCGGAAGCCCCCAGGAGGGTGACGAACTCGCCCGGAGCGACATCGAGACTGATGTCGTCCAGCACGAGCTGCTGTCCGGCCGGTCCTGCGAAGGACTTCGAGACATGCGCGATACGGGCGGCGTGCGACACCACCGTGGCGGCGGTACCGTCGGCGGCCTTGGCGAGCGTGGTGGCCATGGGCGTCACCTCCTGGGAGCGGGAGCGGAATGGGGCGTTGGCAGGGGCGCTGCTACTCGGCGCCGAGTCCGGCGTCGGCGGCCTCGGGCTGCCCTTGGGCCTTCAGGACCTTGTTGAGCAGTGTCAGGTCGTAGATGCCGTCCAGGTCGGGCTTGTCCAGCAGCCCGGCCTGGACCGCGTGGTCGGCCTGCGCCTGGAGTGTGGTGGCCAGCGGGTCGTCCGTGATCTGGATGGACTTCCAGGCCGGGTCGATGACCTCGGGCCCCAGTTCCTTGCCGCTGAGTTCCTTGAGCGCGGCGTTCGCCGACGCCTTGGCCTTGTCCGGGTTGGCCTTGATCCAGGCGTTGGTCTTCACTGTGCCGCGCAGTACGGCCTCGACCACGTCGGGGTGCTCCTTGAGGAAGCTCTGCGACACGATGACGTTGGTGATCACGAACTTCTTGTCCGGCCACAGTGCGGTCTCGTCCAGCAGTACCTTGCCGCCTTCGGCGACCAGCTTGGACGCGGTCGGTTCCGGCACCCAGGCGCCGTCGATCGAACCGGACTTGTAGGCGTCGGGGGTGACCTTGTTGTCCGTGCGGATCACCGAGACGTCGCCCTTGCCGCTTTGGGCGTCGACCCTCCAGCCCTTCTCGGAGACCCAGTTGAGGAAGGCCACGTCCTGGGTGTTGCCGAGTTGCGGGGTGGCGATCTTCTTGCCCTTGATGTCGTCGAGGGTCTTGATCTTGGCCGGGTTGACGACCAGTTTCACACCGCCGGAGGCGGAGCCGGACACGATCCGCAGGGCTTGGCCCTTGGATTTGGCGTAGGCGTTGACGGCGGGGGAGGGGCCGATGAAGCCGATGTCGATCGAGCCGCCGTTGAGGGCTTCGATCTCGGACGGTCCGGCGTTGAAGGTCTGGGTGGTCAGCTTGGTGCCGCCCAGTTCCTTGGCGATCAGTCCTTCCTGGACTCCGACCAGCGCGGTGGCGTGCGTCAGGTTGGGGAAGTAGCCGATCTTCACGGTGTCCGCGGAGAGCTTCCGGCCCCCGGCCGCCACCTCGGACGTGCTGTCCTTCGTCTCGTCGGCCTTCGAACCGTAGCCGCAGGCGGTCAGCAGGAGGGGGAGCGCGGCTATGGCAGCGACGGTGCGCAGGGCGCGGGGTCGGGTGGTGGCAGGCACGGGAGGCGTTTCCTCTCGGAGGCCCGGCGGTCACGTCCTCAAGGGGCGGGGCCGGGATATCGGCGTCTTCGTCGTCGGTACGGGATGCGGGAGGTGCGGGGAGTGCGGCCGCGCGAGCGGTGCGCGTACGTCATCGCACACATCGCGTCACCCCGCCCGTGCCCGCGCCGAGGGAGCCGCTGCCGACACGGCCGCCCTCCTTGGCGAAGGTCGCGTAGAAGCAGGCCATGGTGGACACGGTCAGAAGTCCCATCCGTCGGCGTCCGTGACGGGAGCGGCCTTGGCGGTGGCGAAGGACTCGCCCGCCATACCGGCCGCGAGCGTGGTGCCGTCGGACGGGTCGATCAGCAGGAACGACCCGGTGCGCCGGGAGTCCGCGTAGGAGTCCAGCGCGAGCGGCTCCGCGGTGCGGACCTTCACCCGGCCGATGTCGTTGGCCACCAGCTCCCCGGGCGCCGGGTGCTGGGACAGGTCGTCCAGCGTCAGCTTGGAGGGGATGTCCTTGACGATCGCCTTGACCGTGCGGGTGGTGTGCTTGAGCAGCACCCGCTGACCCACCGTCAGCGGCTGGTCGGCCACATGGCAGACGGTCGCCTCCACGTCCTGAGTCGTGGCGGGGGCGTCACCGGACGGTACGACGATGTCGCCGCGCGAGATGTCGATGTCGTCCTCCAGCAGGAGCGTCACCGACTGCGGGGTCCAGGCGACGTCCACCGGCGTGCCCAGCAGGTCGATCCCGGCGATCTTCGACGTCTGGCCGGAGGGCAGCACCGTCACGCTCTCGCCGACCCGGAACGTACCGGCCGCGATCTGGCCCGCGTAGCCCCGGTAGTCGGGATGTTCGGCGGTCTGCGGCCGGATCACGTACTGCACCGGGAAGCGGGCGTGGCAGGAGGTGAGGTCATGGCTGACCGGCACCGTCTCCAGGTGCTCCAGCACCGTCGGACCGCCGTACCAGTCCATGTTCGCCGACGCCTCCACCACGTTGTCACCGGCGAGTGCGGAGATGGGGACCGCCGTGATCTCAGGTACGCCCAGCTCGCTCGCGTACGCTGTGAACTCCTCGGCGATGGCCGCGAAGACGGACTCCTGGTAACCGACCAGGTCCATCTTGTTGACGGCGAGCACGACATGCGGGACCCGCAGCAGCGCGGCGATGGCGGCGTGCCGGCGGGTCTGCTCGACCACACCGTTGCGGGCGTCGACCAGGATCACGGTCAGCTCGGCCGTCGAGGCGCCGGTGACCATGTTCCGGGTGTACTGCACATGCCCCGGGGTGTCCGCGAGGATGAACCGGCGCCGGGTTGTGGCGAAGTAGCGGTACGCCACGTCGATCGTGATGCCCTGCTCGCGCTCGGCCCGCAGACCGTCGGTGAGCAGCGCCAGGTCCGGCGCCTCCTGGCCCCGGGAGCGGGAGGCGTGCTCGACGGCCTCAAGCTGGTCGGCCAGCACCGACTTGGAGTCGTGCAGCAACCTGCCGACCAGCGTGGACTTGCCGTCGTCGACGGATCCGGCGGTGGCGAAGCGCAGCAGGGTGGTGGCCGACAGCTCCTCGGCCAGCTGCTTGGTGGAGCCGGTCATCTCTAGAAGTACCCTTCGCGCTTGCGGTCTTCCATCGCGGCCTCGGACATCTTGTCGTCGGCGCGGGTGGCACCCCGCTCGGTGAGCCGGGAGGCGGCGATCTCCGTGATCACCGCGTCCAGCGTGGTGGCGTCCGAGTCGACGGCGCCGGTGCAGGACATGTCGCCGACCGTGCGGTAGCGGATCAGCCGCTTCTGAGGCGTCTCGCCGCTCTTCGGGCCGCCCCACTCGCCGGCGGTCAGCCACATACCGTTGCGGGCGAACACCTCGCGCTCGTGCGCGAAGTAGATCTCGGGCAGCTCGATGCCCTCACGGGCGATGTACTGCCACACGTCCAGTTCGGTCCAGTTGGACAGCGGGAAGACGCGGACATGCTCACCCGGGGCGTGCCGGCCGTTGTAGAGCTGCCACAGCTCGGGCCGCTGACGGCGCGGGTCCCACTGCGAGAACTCGTCCCGCAGCGAGAACACCCGCTCCTTGGCCCGGGCCTTCTCCTCGTCGCGCCGCCCGCCGCCGAACACGGCGTCGAAGCGGTGCTGCTGGATGGCCTCGGTCAGCGGCACGGTCTGGAGCGGATTGCGCGTCCCGTCCGGGCGCTCGCGCAGCTTGCCCGCGTCGATGTAGTCCTGCACGGAGGCGACGTGCAGCCGCAGCCCGTGCCGGGCGACCGTGCGGTCGCGGTACTCGATGACCTCGGGGAAGTTGTGGCCGGTGTCCACGTGCAGCAGCGAGAACGGGACCGCGGCGGGTGCGAACGCCTTCAGCGCCAGATGCAGCATGACGATGGAGTCCTTGCCACCGGAGAACAGGATCACCGGCCGCTCGAACTCACCCGCCACCTCGCGGAAGATGTGCACCGCCTCGGACTCAAGGGCGTCCAGATGCGTCAGCGCGTACGGGCTGCCGGTGGCTCCGCTCGCGATGTCGACACTCGTGGTCATGCCAGTCCCTTCTCGGTCAGCAGTGCGTAAAGCGCCGCGGCTGATTCCTCGACCGTCTGGGTGTGCGACTCGATCCGCAGGTCCGGCGACGCCGGCTCCTCGTACGGGTCGTCCACCCCGGTGAGACCGCTGATCTCACCCGCCGCCTGCTTGGCGTACAGGCCCTTCACATCGCGCACCGAGCAAACCTCCAGGGGAGTCGCGACATGCACCTCGACATAGGGCGTGCCCTCGGCGTCATGGCGCTTGCGGACGGCCTCGCGGCTGTCGGCGTACGGGGCGATCACCGGCACCAGGACCTGCACCCCGTTCGACGCGAGCAACTCGGCGACAAAGCCGATCCGCTGCACATTGGTGTGCCGGTCCTCGCGGCTGAAGCCCAGGCCCGCGGAGAGGAACTCGCGGATCTCGTCGCCGTCGAGTACTTCTACACGCCGGCCATCGGCACGGAGCCGGTCCGCCAGCGCGTACGCGATCGTGGTCTTGCCCGCGCTCGGCAGCCCGGTGAGCCAGACGGTGGCCCCAGTCACGTGCTTCTCCCGTCGGTCGTCGGCCGTCGTTGTCGTTCTGGTCGGAGTCATCAGCCGTGCAGCCCGCACTCGGTCTTGCCCCGGCCCGCCCAGCGGCCGGCCCGGGCGTCCTCGCCCTCCTTCACGCGGCGGGTGCAGGGAGCGCAGCCGACGGAGGCGTAACCGTCCATCAGCAGCGGGTTGGTGAGCACCCCGTGCTTGGCGACATACGCGTCCACGTCGTCCTGCGTCCAGCGGGCGATGGGGGAGACCTTGACCTTGCGGCGCTTCTCGTCCCAGCCGACGACCGGGGTGTTCGCCCGGGTCGGGGACTCGTCACGGCGCAGTCCGGTCGCCCACGCCTCGTACCCGGCCAGGCCCTCCTCCAGCGGCTCGACCTTGCGCAGCGCACAGCACAGATCGGGGTCGCGGTCGTGCAGCCTCGGGCCGTGCTCGGCGTCCTGCTCGGCCACCGTCCGGCGCGGGGTGAGGGTGATGACGTTGACGTCCATCACGGCGGCCACGGCGTCACGGGTGCCGATGGTCTCCTCGAAGTGGTAGCCGGTGTCCAGGAAGACGACATCCACTCCGGGCCTGGCGCGCGCGGCGAGGTGGGCGACGACCGCGTCCTCCATGGAGGAGGTGACGCAGAAGCGCTGCCCGAAGGTCTCCGCCGCCCAGGCCAGGATCTCCAGGGCGGAGGCGTCTTCGAGGTCCCGGCCCGCCTGCTCGGCGAGGGCCTTGAGCTCGTCCTCGGTCCTGACCGTACTGACTGCCCTGACCGTCGTCATATCCCTTCCCCTCCCGTGTGATCCGTGTGGCCCTGCCGCACGCCCCGGGCGAGCAGCCCGATGAACTTCAGCTGGAAGGCCCGGTTGCACGCCGCGCATTCCCAGGCCCGGTGGCCCTCCTCGCTCGGCCGCAGGTCCTCGTCGCCGCAGTAGGGGCAGTAGAAGGGGGCGGCACGCTCACTCATGAGAGGGCCTCCTCGCTGGCACGGGCCACCCAGGTGGCGAAGCGCTCGCCGTCCTCGCGCTCCTCCTGGAAGCGGCGCAGCACACGCTCGACGTAGTCGGGCAGCTCGGCCGACGTGACCTTCAGCCCGCGGACCTTGCGGCCGAACCCGGCCTCCAGGCCCAGCGCACCGCCGAGGTGCACCTGGAAGCCCTCGACCTGGTTGCCGCTGTCGTCCAGCACCAGCTGCCCCTTGAGACCGATGTCCGCCACCTGGATACGGGCGCAGGCGTTCGGGCAGCCGTTGATGTTGATGGTGATCGGTACGTCGAAGTCGGGGATACGGCGTTCGAGTTCGTCGATCAGCGAGGCACCGCGCGCCTTGGTCTCGACAATGGCCAGCTTGCAGAACTCGATACCGGTGCAGGCCATCGTGCCGCGCCGGAACGGGGAGGGCGTGACCCGCAGGTCGAGCGCCTCAAGCCCGGCCACCAGCGACTCGACCTGAGGCTCGTCCACGTCGAGAACGAGCATCTTCTGCTCGGCGGTGGTACGCAGCCGACCGGAGCCATGCCGCTCGGCAAGCTCGGCGATCTTGGTGAGCGTGGTGCCGTCCACCCTGCCGACCCGCGGCGCGAAGCCGACGTAGTAGCGGCCGTCCTGCTGCCGGTGCACACCGACGTGGTCGCGCCACTGCTGTACAGGCTGCTCGGGCGCCGGCCCGTCCACCAGTTCGCGCTTGAGGTACTCGTCCTCCAGCACCTGGCGGAACTTCTCCACGCCCCAGTCCGCGACCAGGAACTTCAGCCGGGCGCGGGTGCGCAGCCGGCGGTAGCCGTAGTCGCGGAAGATCGAGATGACGCCCTCGTATACGTCCGGGACCTCGTCCAGCGGCACCCAGGCACCCAGCCGCACACCGATCTTGGGGTTGGTGGACAGCCCGCCGCCGACCCAGAGGTCGAAGCCGGGACCGTGCTCGGGGTGGTTCACGCCGACGAACGCGATGTCGTTGATCTCGTGGGCCACGTCGAGCAGCGGGGAACCGGAGATCGCGGACTTGAACTTGCGGGGCAGGTTGGAGAAGTCCTTGTTGCCGATGATGCGGCGCTGGATCTCGTCGATGGCCGGGGTGCCGTCGATGATCTCGTCCTCGGCGATGCCCGCCACCGGCGAGCCGAGGATGACGCGCGGGGTGTCGCCGCAGGCCTCTGTGGTCGACAGGCCGACCGCCTCCAGCCGGTTCCAGATCTCGGGCACGTCCTCGATCCGGATCCAGTGGTACTGCACGTTCTGCCGGTCGGTGATGTCGGCGGTGCCGCGGGCGAACTCCTCGGAGATCTCGCCGATCACCCGGAGCTGCCCGGTGGTCAGCCGCCCGCCGTCGATCCGTACGCGCAGCATGAAGTACTCGTCGTCCAGCTCCTCCGGCTCCAGGATCGCGGTCTTGCCGCCGTCGATCCCGGGCTTGCGCTGGGTGTAGAGACCCCACCAGCGCATCCGGCCGCGCAGGTCGTTGGGGTCGATGGAGTCGAATCCGGCCTTCGAGTAGATCGTCTCAATGCGTGTCCGCACATTGAGACCGTCGTCGTCCTTCTTGAACTGCTCGTTGCCGTTCAGCGGCGTGAAGTGACCCACGGCCCACTGCCCTTCGCCGCGGTGGCGACCGGCCTTGCGGCGGGGCGTGGCGGTGGCGGGCTTCTCCGGGGTGGCGGCCATGACGATACGTCCTTCGGGACTGCGGGAGGGCGGCTCTGACCTGCGCTTGGGCAACACCGACCAAGGGTGTGGCGCAGCGCTGCGCAGAAAGCGGGGATATCTCGGGATCGCGGTGGTGCTGTGTTGTCAGCGCACCGGACACATGGCGCTGGACATGCGGCCGAGGTCGACGTGCCGCCGACTCACCAAGGCAATTCCAGCTCGAGACATGACGGAAGCGTGGCACGCTACTTTGGACGCAGTCCACCGTTATCCAGAATGTGGACAACACTGTCCCGCATCGCGAGACAGTGTGTTCCGGATCACCTCGGAGGCCCTCCCACCCCTCCCGGTGAACCGTCCCCGTGTGGCGCCTCCAGGCAGCGCCGGCCGCCCCGGCGGCCTCGCCTCAGCCGCCCACAGCGGCGCCCGGCCACGGACCGGGCATCGCGACTTCGGGCTCTTCCGCGACCTTGGTGTCGAACAGCCCGAAGCCCCGCCTCGTGTAGTTGTCCATCGCGTGCGGGCCGTCCTCGGAGCAGGTGTGCAGCCAGACCCGCTTGGTGGGCTCAAGCCCCGGCCAGCGCTCCGCGAGATCCCAGGCGCGCGCCGTGCCGTACGCCAGCAGATGGCCGCCGATCCGCCGCCCCCGGAACGCCGGGATCAGCCCGAAGTAGACGATCTCGACCACACCCTCGCCCTGGGCTTCCAGCTCGAGGTAACCGGCGGGTGTCCCCTTCTCGTACGCCACCCAGGTCTCGACCCCCGGCCTGCGGAGCATCTCGTCCCACTGCGCGTACGTCAGACCGAGCCGGTCGGTCCAGCGGATGTCCCCGCCGACCGCCGTGTAGAGGTACCGGCTGAACTCGGGCGACGGCACCTCCGCCCGGACGATCCGCACATCGGTGCCGGGCTCGGCGGCGGGGCGCAGATCGTGGGGAGAGGTCTGCTCCAGGGACCAGGTGGTCACGGTGATGCTCATGACCGCCAGGGAACCACGCCGCCGCCCGAGGTCCAAACGGCTCCGAAGGCGCTCCAGGGCGGGCGAGCGGCTACCTGGGCGTCTGCCGCCGCTCCCCGGCGACCGCGGGCGCCGACGAGTGCGGCAGCAGATCGTCCGGGTTCCCCGGACGCACCACTTCCACCTGGACACCCTCACTGAAGCGGTACGGGCGGTGTGCCAGCACCCCCGACAGGGTCCGCCGTACCCGGGACATCTCGGCGCGCACCGTCACCGTACGTGTCGGGTCGCCGAACACGTCGGCCGCGAGCTCCGCCGCGGTCCGCCCCTGCCGGTGGGTGGCCAGCACGAACAGCAGCTCGGCATGGCGCGGACTGAGCTCCTGCGCCCAGCTCCCCGCAGGCCCGCTGACCTCGATCGTCCAGCGGCGGGGACGGCTCAGATCCAGGACCACCCGGCTCGTCTGCTCCTCGTCCGGCCCAGTCCGCGCCGCGTCGGGCCGCACCAGCCAGCCGCCCGGCAGCGGTTCCACGGTGCACATGCCGAGTGCGGGCAGCCAGACCCGTCCGGCCCGGAACGACTTGGGCAACGGCAACCGGTCCAGCGGCGGCATTCCGGTCACCGCCGCCGTCCAGCCGTTCGGATCGACGGCCAGCGCCCGGCCCGGCAACCGGCACAGGATAGGCGCGGCCACCGCACGCAGCCGCTCGACGGTCCGCAGATGCCGTTCTCTGAGCTCCGCCTCGGCCAGCCGGGTCACCGAGTCCACCAGGGCGAGCGTCGCGGGATGAAAGGTGGAGGCGGGGCCGCTCACATCCACGATGCCCAGTAGCCGCCCGTCGCGGGGGTCGTGCACCGGCGCCGCCGCACACGTCCAGTTGTGCAGGGTCCTTACGAAGTGCTCGGCGGAGTGGACCTGCACGGGGCGCTGTGCGGCGAGCGCGGTGCCGATGGCGTTGGTGCCCGTGCAGTCCTCACTCCAGGCCGCGCCCTCCTCAAGACAGATGGTGTCGGCCCGGCGGATCACGCCCGCGTTGCCCGCCCGCCACAGCACCCGCCCCTGGGCGTCCGTGACCACCATGATCTGTACGGACGCGTCGGCGATCGAAACCAGGCCGCCGCTCAGGGTCTGCATGATCTCCCCGAGCACCGTCGACCGCCGCCGGTGCTCCAGCTCGTCCCGGGCGAGCAGCACACTGCTGGTGTCCCGGTCGGGGTCGAGCCCCAGCCGGAACATCCGCCGCCAGGACGCGTCGATGACCGGGCGCGGCGCGATCGGCGGACGCCGGCCGTCCAGTATCGCGGCGCGCACCTGATGGAGCAGCCGGGTCGCGTGCGCGGTGTCCATAGCCGCGATCCGCCTGATGTCGAGAGCCGAGTCCCGCATTGCCCAACCCCCTTTGGGGCCCATGCCTTCAGGGACTATCCTGCCGCTCGCGCCCCGGTCCGGAGACCCGCTTCGCATAACTTGCGCAACTGTCCGCAACCATCTGCAACTCTGGTGGACCGCTGTCCCATACGTGAGAGTGACGTGCGCAGGGGGTGGTGCCGTGTCGGCGCAGCACCACCCTCGGCTTCGCGAGGCGTACCAGGGGTACAGGCGTTATCGCCGTCACCGGTGTCCCCCTGTGGACCGGCGGTTCAGAAAGAGACCCGGGCCCGTTCCACCACCGCCGTGAGATCGAGCCCATGCGGCAGTGCGCCGAACGCGGCGCCCCAATCCCCGCCCAGCCGCGAGGCGCAGAAAGCGTCCGCCACCTCCGGCGGCGCCCAGCGCACCAGCAGCGCGCCCTGAAGCACCAGCGCCATCCGCTCCGCCAGCCGCCGTGCCCGTACCTCCGCCGTCTCCAGAGCGGCCAGCTCCGTCAGCACTCCCTTGATCGCCGCGTCCAGCCGGTGGTCGGCGCCCCGCGCCTGCCCGATCTCCCGCAGATACGCGTCCAGCGCGCCGGGCTCCCGGCGCAGCACCCGCAGCAGGTCAAGCGCCTGGACATTGCCCGAGCCCTCCCAGATCGAGTTCAGCGGAGACTCACGCAGCAGCCGGGGCATCCCGGACTCCTCCACGTAACCGTTGCCGCCCAGGCACTCCAAGGCCTCAGCCGTGAGCGGAGTGCAGCGCTTGGTGACCCAGTACTTGGCGGCCGGCACCGCGATCCTCAGCAGCGCCCGCTCGGCCTCGCTCCCGCCGCCGGACGCTTCGGCGGCGTCGGCGGCTGCCGCGAGCCGCATCCCCAGCACCGTCGCCGCCTCCGACTCAAGGGCCAGATCGGCCAGCACATTGCGCATCAACGGCTTGTCGATCAGCTTTCCGCCGAATGCGCCGCGGTACGCGCAGTGGTGCACGGCCTGTACCACCGCCTGCCGCATCAACGCCGCCGAACCGATGACGCAGTCCAGCCGGGTCGCCGCCACCATCTCGATGATGGTGCGCACCCCCCGGCCCTCGCCGCCGACCCGCCGCGCCCAGGTCCCGTCAAACTCGACCTCGGCCGACGCGTTGGACCGGTTGCCCAGCTTGTCCTTGAGCCGCTGGATACGGAACACGTTGCGCGTACCGTCGTCCAGCACCCGGGGCACCAGGAAACACGTCAGGCCCCCCGGCCCGCCACGGCCCTCCGCCTGTGCGAGCACCAGGAAAGCGTCACTCATCGGCGCCGAGCAGAACCACTTGTGCCCCGTCAGCTCGTACTCGCCGTCCACGGCCAGCGCCCGCGCCCTTGTGGTGTTCGCCCGGACGTCGCTGCCCCCCTGCTTCTCCGTCATGGCCATTCCGAACAGGACACCGGGCTTCTCGGACGGCCGGCGCAGACCCTTCTCGTACGTCCGGGAGGTCAGCAGCGGCTTCCACCGTGCGGCGAGCTCCGGGTCCGCGCGCAGCGCGGGCACCGCCGCGTGGGTCATGGACACCGGGCAGCCATGCCCGGCCTCGACCTGCGACCACACCAGGAAGCCGGCCGCGCGCCGTACGTGCCCCCCGGGCCGCCCCCAGGCGGCCGTCAGTCCCGAGGACACAGCCTTGCCCAGCAGCCGGTGCCAGGCCGGATGGAACTCGACCTCGTCGATCCGGTTGCCGTAGCGGTCGTGTGTGCGCAGTACCGGAGGGCTCTCGTTGGCCAGCGCGCCCCATCGCTGGGCCTGGGACGAACCGGCCGTCCGGCCCAGCAGCTCCAGATCCTGCCGTGCCTCGCCGACGGCGTCGGCCGACAGGTGCGCGAGATGCCGCTCCACCGCCTCGGCCAGGGCGCGGTCCGAGCTGAAGACGTCGTACCCCACCAGGGGCGGAGCCTGGTTGGTCACGGTGTGGGTGCTGGTCGCCATGCCGATACGGTAAGGAGGTGCAGGCAGCAAACGAAACACCCGAGCGGTCCTCCTCCGGCCGCCTCCACCGGGTCCAGGTCCTCTACCGCAATGTCTCAAAGCGGAAGCTGGCCTGGTTGCTGCTCAAGGACACCGTGAACTCCTGCATCGAGTACCGCATCCTCGGTCTCGCGGCGGAGGCGGCGTTCTTCACGCTGCTGTCGCTGCCGCCGCTGATGCTGGGCATGCTCGGACTGCTCGGATACGTCGACGACTGGACCGACACCACCACGGTGGCCTCGATCCAGGAGAACATCCTGCGGGCCGCGGGGACGGTGCTCTCCGACCGCGGGGTGACCCAGGTGGCCAAGCCGCTGCTGGAGGACGTGACCCAGGTGGGCCGCCCTGACGTGATCTCCATCGGTTTCGCGATCGCGCTGTGGTCCGGTTCACGGGCCGTGAACGTATTCATCGACACCATCACCGTGATGTACGGCCTCGACGGGCAGCGCGGCATCGTCGCCACCCGGCTGCTCGCGTTCCTGCTCTACCTCATCGCCCTGCTCATCGGCGCGGTGGTACTGCCGCTCGCGGTGGTGGGACCGGACAGGGTGGTGGAGCTCGTGCCCTTCGGCACGGAAGTCGTCACCGTCCTGTACTGGCCGGTGGTGATCCTGCTCTCCATCGCGTTCCTGACCACGCTGTACCACGTGTCGGTGCCGGTCCGCTCGCCCTGGGTGGAGGACATCCCGGGCGCGCTCGTCGCCCTCACGATGTGGGTGCTGGGAAGTTTCCTGCTGAGGATCTACCTCACCAGCACCGTCGAGGGCCCCACCATCTACGGCTCCCTCGCCGCGCCCATCGCCGTGCTGCTGTGGATCGGAATCTCCGCTTTCGCCGTCCTGGTGGGCGCCGCGGTGAACGCCGCCATCGACCGCGTCTGGCCGTCGGCCGCCGCGGCCGCCGCCCGCGCGGCGAACGAGCGTGTGCGCGCGGCCCACGCCGCCGAACTGGTGGCGCGGGCGCAGGCGGCGGCAGCGGCGCAGGAGGACAGGGCCGATCGGGACACAGAGGAGGACGAAGGCGAGGACGACGGCCTGGGGGACAACGACGGCACCATGCCGTCGGAGTTCCCGGAGCGCTGGTCGAAGTTCCTTCCCCCGGACGACGTGAAGTCCCGGCTGCACACCGGGTGGGAGCACTGGGGCAAGGACAACGCCACCGGCAAGGACAACGGCACCGGCAAGGACAACGGCACCGGCAAGGACAACGGCACCGGCAAGGACAACGGCACCGGTAAGGAAAGCGGCACCGGCAAGGACGAGGCCGAAGGCAACGGCGCCGGCACCGGCAAGGACCACGGCAACGGCAGCGGGAGGGAATAGGGCGGCCGAGCCGTCCCCGTCGCGGTGTGCCCCCAGCCGGTGCGGTCGGACCGGACTGGTCCCATGCGGACAGCGCCCGGCGGCTGCCGGCGTCGAGGTGGCGCTGCCGGCTGCGCGGTAGGCGAACGACGCCTGGGGCAGGGGGCGTTGTCAGTGGCATGGGGCAGGGTGGGACCAGCCGCCAGCCGTACCAGCGCGCTGACGCGCCATCCGAGAGGAGAGGCTCACCCATGAGTGCCACCACCGTGATGACGTCCCGTGAACGAGCCGCGGCCCAGGCTTATCTGCGGCTGCTCAGCGCCGTGCGCGCCGCGCTCACCGATCCCCCCGGACCACCAGCCCCGCCCGTACCCAGCGGATCGCCCGCGTCGCCCTCGCCTCTGGCGCTCACCGCTCCCATGGCCGAGGCGGACCTGGCCCTCGCGGCAGCGGGCTTCGCGGGCAACGAGGCCGCGCTCTTCGACCTGGTGACGGGTCTTCACGGAGCCGGGGCGGGTGTCAGGCGTCGTGCCGCAAGGGAGTGATCTGCTCGATGTCATAGCGGGCGCGCAACGCGGCGATCGCCTCGTGGTCGGGCGGGCCGCCCGAGTCGAGGATCTCCAGGAGCTCCTCGAAATAGCGCTCGTGGTCGGGTGGCGGAGACGCCTGGAAGAACATCTTCGCCGGTTCGTCCGAGCGGTTCGCGAAGGCGTGCGGGCAGCCGGGCGGCACGACGATGACCGTGCCGGGCTCCGCTCGCACCGTGCGGCGCCCGGCCGGCGACTCCCAGTGCCGCCAGTCGTCCCGCGTCCGGATCCGGGGCTGGCGAAGGGAGAGCACCCCAGAGCCGGGGGGGGCCGGGGATCTGGACCGGGGGGGGGGGGGGGAGGGTGGCGGCGCCGGGGGGACCCGG